>JAJPXE010000042.1 GCA_021205645.1 Candidatus Gastranaerophilales bacterium
GAGGTGACTATTGTAGATGAAGCAAAATTAAACATATTTCGTAACCGCCCCCTGACCCATAACCCCTCTCCCCATCGTGCGAGGGGAAATTTTTTGTGAGGTGATTGCTTTGCGCGAGGAGATTGCACCCCACCCCTGCGGAGACTGTGCTGCGGGAGCTCATAAGCTCCTGCTGCGCATGAGAGGGCGAAATTTGGTTTTAGCCTAATAAAAAAACCTCTCGTTATAATTATACGGAGAGGAATGAGCGATGAGGATTATACTCTGATTTTAGCGTAATTAATGTTTTTTTCATTCGTATAACGCATTAGAAAAAATTAGAAGAAAAGACTATTTATATATTTTTAGGTTACAATAATTGTATGAGTAAAAATTTTAAACTTGATAAAATTAAATTGCTTGATAAATATATCCTGAAACAGGTTATAGAGATGTTTGTAATGGGTGTACTGGTGTTTACATCTATTATATTTGCATCAGACACATTTATGACTTTAATCAGGCAGATAGCAAAATACGGAATACCGTTTAAGGTAGCGTTTATTCTTGTAATATTAAGTCTGCCGTCAATCTTTGTAATGACAATTCCAATGGGGGTCTTGCTTTCAACGGTTATGACATTGAACAAACTTAGTCTTGCCTCGGAATTAACCGTAATGCGGGCATGCGGTATCGGCTTTAACCGTATAGCAAAACCCGTATTTATTTTTGCAGCGGTTATGTGTCTTGTGAGTTTTATGATTAATGAAACAATTGTGCCGGTTATGACAAAGCAGTCAAAAGACCTTGCACTATGGGCTTTCTGCCAGAAAAACATCCCCGAAGGCAAACACGATTTTACTTTTCAGGAAATAAACGAGGACAGAACTTTAAAAAGATTATTTTATGTCGAATCCTGTCAGGATAAACAATTCCGTAACGTAACCGTTCTGGATATGTCAAAAAAAGATACCATTCACGTTTTGCAAGCTCAATCGGGAGGTTCCTCTCCTAAAGGGTGGATCTTTAATAACGGTATTGTCTATACTATCGCAGATAAAGGGAAAATACTTAATGCCACATATTTCGGCAAAACTATTGCTCAATTCGGGATTAATTTAAAAAAAGAATTGAAACGTAATGTCGCAAATGAACATAATTTCCTGCAATTATGCCTGTTTATTGCACATAACAAAACACTTGATTACAGACGGGTACTGATTATAGATTTGTTTGACAAGCTGGCTTTGCCGCTCACAACCGTTGTACTCGTTTTGATAGGCATTCCGCTTGCCATTACGCCGCCCAGAGTCCGGTATAACAGAGGGTTTTTGTTCAGTATTTTAATCATTTTTGCATACTATTTAATCAGAGCATTATCACTATCATTCGGTGAGGCGGGAACTCTTCACCCGTTCCTTGCGGCATTTCTGCCGAATATTATCCTCACGATTGCGGGAACTTATCTCTACTACAGAAAAGTATTCACTATTACATGATTTTAAATCTTAATATCAAAAATTTGCGATTTGAATTTGCGGAAAATCTTGACATAAATACCTCAAACTATATTGCCCGTGCAATTATCTTAAGATTATCATCGGTAATTTTTGAAAGTG
Organism: Candidatus Gastranaerophilales bacterium; assembly: GCA_021205645.1. Taxonomy (GTDB): domain Bacteria; phylum Cyanobacteriota; class Vampirovibrionia; order Gastranaerophilales; family Gastranaerophilaceae; genus UBA2883. The sequence continues at coordinate 1,599 of JAJPXE010000042.1, forward strand.
CCAGTTGTTTGTATTCATCTTTTAAAATATTTTGTGATTTGAGCAGCTCCATAACCTTTATAATAACGGTTTGATTTTCCCCGTCTAAAAGTGATACGAGGCTTGCCTCATCACGTATAATCTCCAGAACAAAGAATATAAAGTCACTATCCTCATACAATTCTTCATAAAGGAATGATGTTAGGGGGTATAAATTTGCATTGTTCAAAAGTGTTTTAATATCATTAACTTCGTTTTTGGTGTTTTTATCCTCATCAAACAGATATTCTTCATTTTCAGTAATCATATTGAATTTTTCTTTTGCCAGAAACAGTGCAACGGCACCCGCGCCTGACGGGGACGATTTTAGGAGCTTTTCAATAAATTCATAAAACCTGAAATCAATAATCTGAGAAACGGGAATAAGCTCCACTATTCCGTTAACAATATAGCAAAAAGCAAGAATTGCATCTTCACGGTATTCTGTCTGCAACAGTTCCGTGAGCGGAGTCAGATACGAAATTTCCTCCGCTATATTTTCGGACATTTTTGAGGTTTTCATCACCTTGAACAAACTTTTTAGTGCTGCTTTATCCTGATATGCCGAAAGAAAATTAACCGATTTTATAATATCAAAATCATCATTTGACGACAGCATTTTTAATGCCTCATTATAGGCTGTTCGGTCCCCTATTTTAGACAGAGCTCTTGCACAATTTTCCAACAATGATATATCTTCTCCGAGAGCATATTTATTAAGCAATTCAGTTGCTCTTAAATCCTGTTTATAGGCGAAAAATCCTGCCGCATAGGTTTTGGCACTGTCTGAGCCAGAATTGAGTTTTTCAAGCATTATTTCAACAACTTCATTGTCTGCAAAAAATCCCAGTGTTGATGAGATAAAATCTTCATAATACGGCGAATAAATCTCTAAGAATTTGAGCAGGTTTTTGTAATTATCCTTAGTACAGGCATTTTCTAGCCTTTTAGCGACATTAGCCTTGACAAAATCAAACAAAAAATCATCTCTTGATACGAGCTCGCCGAACAAATCAACATCCGCATTGTTGATTATTTCCAATGCAACAGCTTCATATTCTTTAGGATTTTTTCCTGTCAATAACTTTATCTTATCCATAATAGCTAATCTAAGTAAAATACGGTAACGACTTTATGATTTTCTTCGGCATATTCAACCGCTGTATGTAATGTTTTACTGGTATGAGATAAGAAACAGATTAATTGATTGCAATCGTCTATAATTTCTCTGTTGCATACTCTTGAAGCATCGGCAAGTGTCATCATTGCTCTGTCGGCGTGTTCAATGATATTCGGCACACCGATAAGTTGGTTTTGCACATCACTCGGCTGCTGTCCTATTGTTTGCGGAAGAATAACTTTTAATTTTTCCGGATTGGATTTCATAGCCCCTCTGATAGCAGCAGCATTTGTTCCGTATGAACCGCCTGATGTAATGATTGTGTTACCTTGCATGACAAGTGCTGTTGTCAGTGTTTCTATCATCTGCTGATGGGTGATTGCCAGATTACGTGAACCGATGATTGCTATCCTTTTTGCAGATTGTTTTATTGTTGCAAGCTCCATTGAAAGCTCATCTACCGTGTCAGGACTTCCATCAAGTGCTATCGGCTTATCATCAAACGGCACCATAATAGAACTCTGTTTGCCTGTTTCGCCATCTGCCATATCTGTTATATCTGTCATTATTTCACCTTCTGATTGCATTATATTAACTTTTCGTGTATGGTGTTAATAATATCACAAAAAACAGATTTTGGGAATAGGGAATGGAAAATATCTTAGAAAATCTCAACAAAGAACAGTTGAGTGCGGTGGGAACAACCGGCGGTTCGTTATTAATTCTTGCAGGGGCCGGCAGTGGCAAAACAAAGGTTTTGACCTCAAGAATTGCATATATGGTTCAAAACAGTGTTAGTCCTAAAAATATTCTGGCGGTTACTTTTACCAATAAAGCCGCTAAAGAAATGAAAGTCAGACTTGCTGCAATTCTCGGCGAAAATACGGTCAAATACATGTGGGTCGGAACATTCCACAGTATATGCGGCAGAATACTAAGACAGGATATCGACAAATATGTATTCCAATCAGGAAGAAAACTTGATAAGAATTTTACTATCTATGATGAGCAGGACTCCGTTGCAGTAATTAAACAGGTGATAAAAAAACTTAATCTTGATGAAAAAATGTATCAGCCCAAACTTGTTAAATCAATTATTTCCAATGCAAAAAACAAAATGCAGGATGCATATACATTTGCGACTTATGCAAGAGATTTCAAAACTCAGAGGATTTCCCGAATTTTTGATGAATATGAAACGGTATTGAACAATAATAATGCTATTGATTTTGATGATATGCTAATGCTTTGTGTCAGACTGCTGGAACAGAATCCCGAAGTCAGAGAGAAGTATTACAACAGATTTGAGCATATTCTTGTTGATGAGTTTCAGGATACCAATCCGGCACAGTATAATCTTGTTAAAATGCTTTACACCAATAATCTTGAAACCATTCCCGGAACCCGCTCTTTATGTGTTGTAGGTGATGTTGACCAGTCTATATACAGCTGGAGAGGGGCAGATTTCAGGATTATTCTTAATTTTCAAAACGATTTTAAAGATTGTAAGCTAATCAAACTTGAACAGAACTACCGTTCAACCGCAAAAATTCTCAATGCTGCCAATGCCGTTATCGAAAACAACGAACAACGGGTTGACAAAGTTTTGTATTCAAATAAAGGTGAGGGTGAAAAAATAACATATTATGAAGCTGATGATGATGCGGATGAGGCAAACTTTATCGCTTCGACAATAAAAAATACCTCTGCCAATTATAACCGATTTGCAGTTTTATACAGGACGAATGCCCAATCCCGTTCTATAGAGGAGGCTTGTATCTCACACGGTATCCCTTATAAAATATACGGCGGTTTGAAATTCTACGACAGAAAAGAAATCAAAGATGCGATTGCATATCTAAAACTTATATATAATCTTAACGATTCACAGAGTTTAAAACGTATAATAAATATACCGAAACGTTCAATCGGTGATACTACGATAAAGCATTTGCAGGATTATGCCGACGCAAACGATATTAGCCTATATCAGGCTATTCAATCCGTAAATGATATTGAAACTATTCAGAGCCGGACAAAGACTAAACTGGAAGAATTTGCGGAATTATTAAAATATTTTCAAGAGGTTCAGGACCGGTATTCGCTGCATGAATACATAAGCTTTGTGCTTGAAAAGAGCGGATATTTACGTGAATTAAAATCCGAAAACACACCTGAAGATGAGGCAAGAATAGAGAACCTGCAAGAATTAGTCAATGTTGCGAGCGAATTTATACCGGAAGATACCGGTAATATTTTAGGCGAATTTCTTGCACAGGTATCGCTTGTATCAGATATAGACGGAATGGAACAAATCACCAACAATATAACATTAATGACACTGCATTCAGCAAAAGGATTGGAGTTTCCGACGGTATTTCTTGCCGGTCTGGAGGACGGTATATTCCCGCATTCCAGAACATTCAATTCACAGACCGAACTTGAAGAAGAACGGCGCCTGATGTATGTAGGAGTGACCCGAGCAGAAGAAAAGCTTTATTTGACCGGTGCAAAACGCCGCCAGATGTGGGGTGAGTATAAATACTATACCCCGAGCAGATTTATTGATGAAATTCCGCCCGAGCTTGTTGAAATGGTTAAATCAACAGGTCACTCAACAGGCAAGACTTTCAGAAATGCCGTTGAAACAATCAGAACAGGTGAGTATAAGAGCGGCAACACAATTTCGACCTCCGCAAAAAAACTCGGGAATCCGCAGAGAAAATCTGATTATAACCGGAATCCGGAATATACAATCTCAAGCGGCACAAGAAAATTAGGAAATCCGTCTAAGCGAAACACTGACAGAACACCGTCAAGAACAATACTTGTTAAATCGGAAACACATAAAAAACGTGATGAGGAAAAAGTAAAGGCATTTTTTGAGAATAATCCTATTAAACGCAAGCTTGAGGAGCGAAAAAAGCAGCAGGAACAGCAAGCACTGTTAGAGCAGCAGCGTGAGGCGGAAAAGAACGCTCCGATAGACTATTTTTATAATGTAGGTGAGCGTGTGTTCCATGACAAACTCGGAGTCGGACACATCCTTGAAGTGACTAAGATTGGTGAAAGTACGATGTATACAATTGATTTTGGGAAAATGGGTAAAAAAGCAATGGATGCATCTTACGCCCGCCTAAAGAAGTTTTGATATTTTTAGTGATTTTTATCAATATTTTATCTTCTGTCCGCTCATCGGGCGAATTTTACCGATAATAGGACGATTAGCGAAGGGTCTGTCATGCAGTCCGCCGATTGACCATAATATTCCGGCGTAACCGTTTGGTGACGGTGCATCAAGCGCATATTTATCATTTAAATAGATCGCTGTATCAAGTGCAATTTCCGGAGCTGCCAGAGCCTTTTCATAGGATTTGAATCTCTTAATCCCGAAAAAGATGACTCCTGACAAACTTAATAACGGATATTTATGGTTTTATGATAAATTTTATTCGGCAAAAAGCATATTAAAAAGATTACCGGATGATAAACATAAACGTATGGTATATTTATTGTTTAATTTCGTATACAGAAAATACGGTAAATTAACAGAGATGATTTCTAAGGTTATTCCATTACAGCTAATCGGGAAAATGATTTCAAAATTATGTTATGATGCGGATAAAGCTGCATAAAATTTAATTTATCGGTTATTCATTTTGTGCATGATTATCCCTGCCGAAACGCTTAAATTCAAGGATTCGACATCTTTGCTCATTTTTATAGACAGGTTTTTGTTTGCATAATTTTTTAATTCATCGGATAATCCGTCAGCTTCGGAACCAAACATAACCAGTATCTTTTCTGACGGGTACCAATTATTTAAAAGAACACTGTTCTCTGTTTCGGGAAGTGTTGCTATCCGCTCATAATCAGAAAAATAATACTCTAATTCCGATATGGTTTTTAAATTCACAATATTAACTTTCCATAAATTCCCGACGGTTGAGCGAACACACTTAGGGTTATATAAATCTACCGTTTCACCGTACAGGATAATAGAACCTATTCCAAATGCGGCAGCCGTACGTATTATCGTTCCCAAATTTCCTGCATCGCTTATGTTTTCAAGCAAGATTACTTGTTTTGAGTTTTTTAAACGTTCTACATTGTTATCCGGTCGAATTCCTACCGCAACAGCCTCCGGCGGAGTTTCGGTTGTTGCAATCTTTTTTAAAACCGCATTATTTGTTAAAATAATGCCTGTGTTTATAAAACTGTATTCCGCTGATTTTTCCTTTAAAACAAATACTTTATCAAGTTGTATTCCAAATTTAACGGCTTCGTGAATAGATTTAAAACCCTCCAGTAAAAATTTTCCGCTCTCTGCTCTATATTTTTTCTGCTGTAGTTTTACTGCCTCTTTTACAATCTCATTATTTACGCTTGTAATTTCAATCATCAGACAACCTCAAAGCATTCAAGCCACTTTAACTCATTTTCTGTTAGTACAGTATAATCGATGAGTTTTTTTTCAAAGCACATATTTGACAAAGATTTAATCCTGCCGTTATCAAGATAGCACGAGTTTTCAAGCCTTATTCCAAAGTGTTTATTGCAATATAGTCCCGGCTCAATAGTAAAACACATATTATTTTTTATCGGAGTTTTAGCAATATCGTTCATGCTTAAATTCGGCGGTATTTCGTGAACGCACACGCCAATTCCGTGTCCTAACCCGTGAGAAAACACAAAATCTTTTACAGGATTATCACTCAAGACCTCTCTTGCATGCCGGTCAATCTCAAAACCGGTCGTAATTTCAGGTTTAACATTATAATTGTACGCACTCAAAAACATTTTCAGCACCGTTGTATACACCTTTTTATGAAGTGTATTAGACTCACCTTTAACAAATACCCGTGTAATATCGGTAGCGAGTCCGCCGTCATAATATGCACCGCAATCTATGAGAATTAAATCGCCGTCTTTTACAATTTCATTTTTTGATGATTTCATATAATGTGCAAGTGCGGCGTTACGATTTCTTGCAACAATTGATTTAAAGCTCAACAGTTTTGCACCGTATTTTTTAAAATTCTTTTCAAGCTCAACATCAATATCATATTCGGACAAACCGGCATTGTTATATATAAAATTTCTTGTTGCAAAAAGAGCCTTATCAGTCATTTCAAAACAATGTTTAAGATGCTCAATTTCTGTTTTGTTTTTGACGGATTTAATCATTTTGACCTGCGAGGTTTCATATTCAGGATTTTTGATAAGCGAACAGTCATAAGCTGTAATACTGCTTTTATCAACGATAACAGGAGATGCTATCCCTCTGATAAATTCATCAAAATTTTCAAGCGGCTGAACTTCAAACTCTACCGGTTCATCAAACACCGCACCGGTAAACAAAATATTTTCATCATTAGAAAGAAACAGTTTGCCATCGACTTTAACCGCATAATTTTGAGAGAAATTCCTTATATTACAAACATAAGTCAGTTCCTCCGAATTCGTGATAAGCTGCGGTTTTTTTAGCTTTTGGATTTTTGAATTAAAATCCTCGCCCGTAAGTTCAACAGGTAAAATTTGCGGTTTTGCAATACTTGCAGTGAAAGGTTTCTCATAAATATCGACATTAAGGCATTTTACGCTTGAGCCAATTTCTTTCAAAAGCGTTTTAAAGAAATCAAGCCGCTTTTGCGAAATTTTGTAAGAAACTACTCCGAGTGTAGTTTCCGGTTTGATGTGAGCACAAATTTCTTCATCCTGTTTTTGTCCGAGTTTTAGCTTGATTACGGTAACTTTATCATGGTCAACTTCCAAATCCGCCTGACTATGATATCTTCCGTCAACAAAAAGAAATATTTTACCGTCAGAACAAACAAGAGCATCGCCTGTATCCCCCGTAAAGCCTGTAAGATTATGGCAGGAATTTTCCTCTATGGGAGCATACTCAAGTAAAAACCTGTTCGTTGCATTAACCAGTAAATAGTCGACGCCTAAAGTCTTTAAATCCATTAGTCCTTCTTATCGGTAAGTTTTATTAAGTGCCAGCCGAATTGTGTTTCAACAGGTTTAGAAACCTGCCCAACTTCCAGACTAAATGCGGCATCTTCAAACGGTTTGACCATCATTCCCCGTCCAAAGAATTTTAAATCTCCGCCATCTCTTTTAGACGGACAGAGTGAATGTTCTTCTGCCAGTGCAGCAAAATCCGCACCATTTTCAAGTTCTTCGTATAATTTATCTGCTTCTTCTTCTGTTTTTACTAAAATATGGCTTGCTCTGACTTTCATATTAAACTCCTTAAAATATTTACAGCTTAATTATAGCACAACAGATTATTTTAATATACGATTTTTCAAATTGTTGTTCGTTATTTTTTTGCGATGTCGGACTTTTGGCATATGAGTTTGCTGGAAAATCCCCAAAATGCCGCTTATCGCAAACAAATTCTGCCCTCTCCGGACGGGGAGAGGGCGGGGCATCACCTCATCCGCCAAAATTTCCCCTATCCTTTTTGGAAGAAGAAAAAGTGCGAATTCTTTTTCGCAAACTCAACAACTATTCCACATCAATAAATTTGTGAACCTGCGGTATTAAACGAACATGGTTGCTCTGTTTTATGAACTTTTCAAATGTTCGCATCATAAACGCCGGAGACACACACAAATCTTCACCAATCATCCGGGGCTGAAGTATTAACTCAAAATCATATCTCCGGGCAAGCTCTACACATCTTGCTATCTCATCTTCCGTTATATTTTCATCAAAAACAACTTTTGAAAAAATATTCTTATTATCACAATTAAATTGTTTCTCAATAGCACAATCAATTCTTGAATGATGAACCGCATCAAAAAACTTTTCGTGACGCTCAAAAGCATCCGTAATTCCGGAACAACTCGGAAGCTTTATGTCAGCCGCTATTATATCCACATACCGGATAATTTTTTCGATATTATCAGCAATAGTTGCATTGGTTTCAAGATAATATCTCGTCTTAATGCGAGGCATAAATTTTTTCAAAAAATCAGCCCATATAAGAGGCTCACCGCCTGTCAGAGAAATTGAATGCACCCTTTCCATATCAAAATGACAATCTAGATAATCGTTTAATTCTTTCGGACTAAATTCGAAATATGAGCCCTTATTATTTATATCTTCAGGCATGTAGTCAGTATCACAGTAATAACAGCGTAAATTACATGCGCAAAATCTTATAAATATTTGTTTTACACCTATAAAAGGACCCTCACCCTGCACTGATGTGAATATCTCTTTTATTTTTGCCTTATTTTCGAAATTAACCACATTACTGTTCACTAACACCCTCTCTTATGTTATGTTTTGATAATTGTTTCAATTGTTCATATAATGCAAGCTCTGCCTTGCTTAAATTCTTTGGTATATCAATTTTGACCGTAATTATTAAATCACCTTTTTTACCGTCTTTTTCTATACCCTGTTCCGATATTCTGTATTTTTGACCGTTATACGTGTTCGGCATCAGTTTCATCTGAATTTTTCCGGCAGTTGTATCAATATTTATATAACCGCCCAGTACTGCCTCATAAGGTTCTATCGGAATTGTTCGCAATACGTTCAATCCTTCATATTGTATTTCAATATTGTTTTCTATCCTGATAAGAAGATACAAATCTCCCCTTTTCCCGCCGTTAAACCCCTTGTTACCCTCGCCTTCAACTCTGATTTTGCTGTTGTTCCGAACTTTTGCAGGTATTTTTACGGTTAATTTTTTATATTTGGATTTTTCGCCGGAACCATTGCAAGAAAGGCATATTGAACCGTTTATGAATTTTCTGCCCCTGCATTTTTCACAAGTTTCCAGATGAAGTATATTCACCACACGCTCCGCTCCGTTTATTGCTTCTGTTATTGACAAAGTGACTTCTGTTGTGATATCTTTGCCATCCACTTTTGGAGGAACATATTTCTTCTGTTTCGGAACTTTGTTTTTCAAAATATTGTCAACAGCATTCGCAAACAGGTTCTTTACATGAATAGATTTAGCCTGCTCACGCATTTTAGAGAATGTGCTCTCTTTTTTCTTAGGTTTTACCGGTATATCATCATCTTCGGAGTTTTTTTGCTCCGGCTGAGGTTCTGTTTCGGCATACTCATAAAGTTTCATTATTGAATCGTATTGCTCTCGTTTTTGCGGACTTGAGAGCGTTTCATAAGCTTCCGTTATTTCCTTAAAACGCTTAACGGACATCTCATCATTGCCCGTAACATCAGGATGATAGCGGTGTACAAGCTTTCTGTATGCTTTTTTTATATCCTCTGATGCCGCATTCGGGGCTAAACCCAATATTTTGTAATAGTTTTTTTTCATGAACAAAATGTCCTGTTATTTTAGTAATCGGAAACTGACTCGTCTTCCTCGTCCTGAAGCGATGATAAATCGGAAGAATACATTCCGTCAAAATTATCCGGAAGCATATCCTCATCAGGCCATATAGTTCCATCATCAAATCTGCAAGCATTCAGATTATAACTCGTAGATAAATCCGAGTTTGTTAAATCTGACTCCTGAAATACTGAACCTGCCATATCCGCCTCATTAAAGTTACAATAGTCAAGAACAGCATAACTAAAATCTGTTCCGTTTAATACAGAGCCCGAAAAATCACATTCAGTATTACCGCTTCGGGTAAAATCGGCAGAAGTTAAGTCACACTCTTCAAATTTAACGTTGAATAAATGAGCATCAGAAAAAGATGATGATGTAAAATCAACATTTATAAAACATATATCCCTTATC
>JAJPXE010000124.1 GCA_021205645.1 Candidatus Gastranaerophilales bacterium
GTGTTAAAATCCATTAATTAAATGGTGCGGAAAAAATTTTAAAATGTCATTTTTAAATTTTTCCGCACCCTCATATGCAAAATCGTTTCTGTACCGGATAAATAGATATATCTTTTTATTTGGTGAGCTTACAAGGGTTAATTTTTAACCGTTATTTTTGATGTAATTTTATCCAGCAATGAAACAAAAATCTCCGAATTGTACCTGTCAATTATTTCGTGTGCCTGTGCCGTTAATTCAATAATTTTATCCCGTGCATTTTCAAGACCGTATAAAGAAACATACGTCAGTTTGCCCGCCTTTTTATCTTTACCGACAGTCTTGCCGAGTTCTTCAAATGTGGAAACCTCGTCCATTATATCGTCATATATCTGGAATGCCAGTCCAAATATTTGACCGAATTCCTCCATCTTATCAATTTGATTCCCGTCCGCTCCTGCAATTATTGCTCCCGATTTTAGTGCAAGCTTAAATAAATCGGCTGTTTTGTGTGTGTGGATAAATTTGAGGGTTTCTTCTTTTGTATTTTTTATTATTCCTTTTTCGCTTTCGATATCCGCGACCTGACCAGCGATAAGCTTGAATGCTCCTGCCGTTGTCATAAATTCGTGCAGCACTCTGATTAGCGTTTTGTCAGGTAATGTTTTTGAGTTCTCTATAATAACCTGCGGTGCATAGCTTAAAAGTGCATCTCCCGCAAGAACGGCTATCGCCTCTGTAAAAACCCTGTGGTTTGACGGCTTGCCGCGCCGAAAATCGTCGTTATCCATACACGGCAAATCGTCATGGATAAGGCTCTGGGCATGCAGCATCTCTATCGCACAGGCTGTCGGAACAGCTAAATCCGTTTCCCCGCCGAATATTCGGCACGCCTCAAGACACATTACCGGACGCAAACGCTTCCCCGGAAGCGTTACTGTATATTTCATCGATTTGAAAATATCTTCGGGATATTCAATCACCATGTATTCGTTCAATTTCTTGTTTATTATTTCTATATAATCATTCATCTTCAAGTTCCCTGTATAAATCCTGTTTCTGCACCTTTCGCGACCTCTGACGCTTATTCGCACTGATTTTTACCGCCGTTTTGTTGAAAATCTGCTTATGCCTTGATTCGACTTTGTTTCCCTGATATTTAATCTTTTCTTTGTATCCTTTTGCCTCTTTTACAAATTCAAGATAACTCTCGTACCGTTCGGAAGCAATTTTGTCGATATTGTCAATAATTTTACAGCCGTCCTCGTGAGTATGCAAGCAGCTCTTATATTTACAACCGTTCATATACGGTTTAAATTCTCTAAAAAGCTTTGATACATCCTGCGGCATTAAAAAATCAAATTTTAGATTACTAAATCCCGGAGTATCTATAATTCTTATATTATCCGAAACATTAATAATCTCGCAATGTCTGGTTGTGTGTGTGCCGTGTAATGTTTTTTTGCTGATATTATTTGTCCTGAGCTTAAAATTCGGGTTTAATGCGTTTATTAAACTTGATTTTCCTACTCCCGACTGCCCGCATAAAACAGATATTCTACCCGATAAAATCTCTTCAAATTCATCTAATTCCAAACCCTCAAGAGCTGATGTAAACACGATATCATAACCTAACGGTTCGTATATCGAAAATACTTTTTCTATCAATTTGTCATCCTGTGATAAGTCATTTTTGTTAAAACAAAGTTTTATATCAAGATTGTAGTATTCGGCAAATGCAACATATCTGTTAAGCTGATAAAAATCCAATTCCGGTTCTTTTACGGCAGAAACGATTACTACCTGATTAACATTTGCTACCGCAGGACGGGGAATAAAATTCTTTCGCTTCTCAATTGATGTTATATATCCGTTCTCAAAATGTACAAAATCACCCGCATATATTTTTTTATCCTGTTTTTTCAAAACCTCTCTGATTTTGCATTCGTAAATCCGGTTTTCAAAGTTTACATAATAAAAATCGGAATGAATTTTATAAACCTGTCCCCTGCATACTTTATCCATAATACTGTGCTGTTCTTTCAATTTGTTTGATAATATCCTGTAGTGCATTAATTCTGGCAAGTTTAGCAGATTTTTGTTTTAACATTTCCACTTTATCGGGATTATTTTTTAAATCAATTAAGATTTCCAGTAGTGAATTAGGGTCGGTATCTTCATCTTCAAGATAGATACAGGCATCATTTTCAAGAACAAATTTAGCATTTTTTCTCTGATGGTCGGCCGCAGCATGCGGATAAGGGATTAAAATCGGAGCGGCATCAGAGGCAAATATCTCCGATAAACTTAAAGAGCCTGCTCTTGATATAACTATATCGGATGCTTTTACTACTGTTATCATATCATCAAAATAAGGACGGATTGTAATGTTCCGGTCGACTGCATAATCATGATATAGCTTTGATAATCTGTTTATGACACCGGCGTAATTCTTTTTTCCTGTCTGAAAAATTATCCGGAACTTGTATTTTTGCGAAAGTTCTTTAATTATTTCAACAAACGCATTGTCAATAGTAACAGAACCTTGAGAGCCGCCCATAACACACAGAACCAATCTGTCAGGGTTAATATCCAGACTTTTTTTAGCTTCATCTTTGGTTAATGTTTTAAATTCCGGTCTGATAGGGTTGCCGTTGATATAGCAATAATCGTTCTTAATAAAATCTTTAGCTCTTTCAAATGCCAGTGAAACACAATCCGCTTTTCGTGCAAATACTCTCGTAACAATTCCCGGCTGCATATCGCAATCGTGCAGCATATATGATGTTTTACCGGTAATTAATGCCGCCATAAGAACCGGTGCGGAAACATATCCGCCCGTGCCGAATATTGCATCGGGTTTGTACTTATACAGGTATATCAAACTTTTTAGCACTGCAAAACACAGTTGTATTCCCCAGAAAATAAATTCTATACTTAATTTTCTCGGCATGCCGGTAACGTGAACGGGTAAAAAGTTATATCCTTTTCTTTGTGCAATAGAATATTCGAGATTATCGGGATTTCCTACATAATAAACAGTATAATCCTGATTAGCAATAAGTTCATCTGCAACCGCTATTGCAGGATATATATGTCCGCCGGTACCTCCGCCGGTGATAAAAAATGTTCGTTTAGACATCTTGCCTTACCCTTATAGTTTCTACTTTTTTCCTTGATATATTTAATAAAATACCTATCATTCCGAGTGTAATCATAACAGACGAGCCGCCGTAGCTTATAAATGGGAGTGGCACTCCCGTTGCGGGCAGCATGGAGCTTGCAACGCTCATATTCAAAAATGCTTGAAAACAGATTGAAAACGTTAATCCGACAGCAAGCAGTTTCCCGTACATATCCGGACATCTTGAGGCAATGCTGAATCCTCTTTGAAGTATAGTCCAGAACAGTCCTATTAAGAATAAACAGCCCAAAAATCCGAGTTCTTCACCCACAACGGCAAAAATAAAGTCCGTATGAGCCTCAGGCAGCCATGCCAGTTTTTGTTTGGATGCCCCGAAACCGCAGCCCCACAGACCGCCCGAGGCAAACCCTACCATTGATTGAATAATGTTATAACCCGCACCGAGAGGATCCATATCAGGATTAAGCCAGATTTTTATACGCTGCAATTGATACGGCTGGAGTATACTCCCGATACCGCCTAATGCAAAAAATGCGGCAAATCCTCCGCCGATTAATTTTGTAGAACCACCTGCCGCAAGATACATTGCTACTGATGTTGCAAACAACAGAATTACCATACTCAAATTCGGCTGCTTGAATATTAGCAACACCATTATTATAATAAGCAGAAATGACGACCATTTTGATGTATCCATCAATTCCGTATCTCTGGAAAACACCTTTGCAAGCAGCATTACAACAGCCGGCTTGGCGAATTCTGACGGTTGTAAACTCAAAGGTCCGACACTTATCCATCTCTGGGCACCGTTGATTACATCTCCGGTCACCAGAACCATAACAAGCAGACATATAACAAATATTGCAAATCCGTTAGTCAGATTTATCAGTTTTTTATAATCAAAATTACATAATATCTTCAGTCCGAAATATCCCAGAACAATACCGCTTAATTGTATCAATGTATAATGCAGCGGATTTAGTCCTGCATTAACACATTTAGGCACGCTTGCCGAAAATACCGACATCAAACCCAGAACAACCAGAAACACAACAACGATTGTCAACACTCTATCTGGCGGTGTTATGACGATGTTCTGCCGTGTTATGTTCCGCAGCTTCTTAGGACTGTTATTCTTTTGATAGTACATATTCTTTAAATACCGTTCCTCTTTCTTCATACCCTGAAAACATATCAAAACTTGCACATGCCGGAGAAAGCAAGACTACATCAGGATTTAACCCTATTGATTTATCAATTGCATCCTCCATTGTTTCTGCATTGATTATATTCTTAAATCCGTTTGCTGTTAGGTTTTCCTCAAAACGTCCGGCTGCCTCGCCTATTAAAATAACCGTTTTTATGTGATTGTTAACGGAATTACAAAACTCTTTTAAATCTGTTAATTTATCCCTGCCGCCTGCTATCAAAACAACATTTTGATTGTCGAATGAGTTTATGGCGACAATTGCCGCTTCGGGATTTGTTGCCTTTGAATCGTTATAGAATGTTATACCCTTATATTCTCTGACTTTTTCAAGACGATGTTCCGGAGCTTTAAACTCAGATATTGCAGATTTGATATGTTCATTTGTTATTCCGATTATTTTAGCGATTATGACAGAACACATTATGTTTTGATAATTATGATGTCCGACAAGTGTGCAGTCTTTCAAATCAATTATATGTTCTTCGCTTTTATTCCGTTTAAAATAAATTGCATTGTCTTTTATGTAAGAGCAATTATCATCTGTTTCTTTATCAAACAGGAACACCTGTCCAGTGCAGGTTTTGGAGAATTCAAGAAGTTTTTCGTCCGCTCCGTTGAATATCGAAAAAGCAGGTGTGTAAGGGTGTTTGAACAGTTGTGCTTTTGCATCAAAATATTTTTCGACAGAGCCATGCCAGGTTATATGGTCGGGTGTAAAATTCGTCCAACATGCAATTTGAGCCTTGAAAGGCACGCTATGGACAATCTGAAATGAACTCATTTCACAAACAAAATAATCAACATTATCATATAAAAGAGCACATGGCGGTTTACCGATATTCCCGCAGGCAGGTGCATTATGTTCCGTTGACAGAATGTGCGATACAAGAGCGGTCGTTGTTGTTTTGCCGTTTGTACCGGTTATTGCAACAAATGGTTTTCCTGTTTCCATATAAGCAAGTGAAACCTCCGATACTATTTGAGTGTGTTTTTCTTTGAGTTTTAAATATACTTCGCTGTCAAGCGGAACGGAAGGACTTGTGACGGCAAGATAGACATCATGGATAAATTCTTCGCTGTGAGAGCCCATCTCTATTTTTATCCCGAGAGATTTAAGTTCTTCAATCAGTTTTCTATCTTCAGGCTTTTTTTCCCTGTTATCGGTTATGTAAACATCTGCCCCACGCCCTGCAAGATACCTTGCAGCAGCTTCACCGCTGAGTGATAAACCTAATATTAAAACCTTTTTATCATACCAATTTGATAACATAATTTAACCCTGCATTAATAATTTGAACATATAAATTGCTATGTCGGCAAATATCATAGAAACTATCGCAAACGCAATAACAATCTGTTTTTCATTACATCCGCACAACTCAAAATGATGATGAACGGGTGACATTTTAAAAACCCTTTTGCCTGTCAGTTTAAAACTTGTAACCTGAATAATAACAGATAATGCCTCAATAACAAATATACCTGCAAGTATAATCAGGTAGAATTCAAACTTGCCCATAATAGCGAGGATACCCAGTAATCCTCCGAGAGCGAGCGAGCCTGTATCTCCCATAAATACCTGTGCCTTAGGCTTGTTGTAGCGTAAAAATCCCAATAGAGCACCCGTTACGGCAGCAGAGATTATGGCAAGATAACTGTATCCCGACAACTGTGCAATAACGGCACAGGCAAAGAATGCAAAAACGCCGGTTGACGCCGCAAGACCGTCTAAACCGTCAGTTAAATTATATGCATTGGAAGCACCTGTTATCGCAAATATCCCGAGCACCGGATAAAACCACATTAAATCAATCGAGTAATGACCGATGAATATATATGATGCCTTATCATTTGTTGCCATCAAATATAAAATCGGCAGTACCGCAATAAGAATTTGTCTTAATAACTTTCCTTTTGCACTCAACCCTTTATTTTCCTTACCCTTTATCTTAAGAAAATCATCCTGAAACCCTGCAAGGGCATAGAACAAGAATGTTATAAGAACAATCCAGGCATCAGTGCTGAATTTTTGTGCCATAAAAAGAGTAATAACCGATGCCATAAGCACGGAAATTATGATAAACACCCCGCCGGTTGTCGGTGTGCCTTCTTTTTGTTTATGATTTTCCGGAGCTAAATCCCTTATATATTGACCTATTGTCCTTTTTTTTAAAAAATCAATATAAGGAATTCCGGATAACAGACATAGTATCAAGCCCAGTAAAAAGGCTATTATCATCATTATCATTCAGTTTCTCCTTTTATGCAGGCTAAAATCTCTTCAAGTTTCATTGTTCTTGATGCCTTTAAGAATATTGTAGTACCAATTTTGATATTATCAAGAATGTAACGTGCCGCACTCCGGTTAGTGTCAAAATGCTTTGAAAAACATGTTTTAACCTCGTCAGAGATATTTTTTGACAGTTCTCCGACTGTAATAACTTTCAAATCAGGGTTATTTTTTGCATTAAGTTCAATTTCCTGACCGATTTGTGTATGATAGAATACCTCATTTTCTCCGAGTTCACCCATATCACCGAGTATAACAACTATATCTTTATATAGTTTAAAAACCGTTTTGAGCGTTGCTCTCATAGACTCGGGGTTTGCATTATAACTGTCATTAATTATTTTATAACCTCCAATATTTACTGTTTGCCATCGTTTTTCGATTGGTTTATATTCACTCAAACCTTTTGAGATAAGTTCGGGAGATATATTGAGCCTTAAACCTGTTTCAATTGCCGCAAGCGAGTTTTCGATATTGTAATCACCCTCAATATTAAGTCTGTAAATGTTATTTTTATATATAAATTCTGAACAGCCGATTTCCTGTTTAATAATCTCTGTATCATTGATTGAATAATAAATTTTTTCACCTTTAAAATCAGTTGTATTCCTGATTAAATCGTCATTATGAGCGATTAATACACCATCCGTATTTTGATATTTAGTTATCTCGCATTTAGCTTTAGCGATATTTTCAACAGAGCCGAGCCGTCCGATATGTGCTGTTCCCACATTTGAAATAACGGATATATCAGGTTCGGCATATTTTGATATAAGCTCAATCTCACCTGTTCCCCGCATGCCTGCCTCTATTATAAGAATTTCCGTATCATCGGCGATAGAAAAAACCGTCTGGCAGAACCCGATTTCGTTATTATGGTTTAAGTCGGTTTTTATGGTTCTGTACTTCTGCGAGCAGACAGAATAAACGAGTTCTTTTGTGGTAGTTTTTCCCGAACTTCCGGTAATCATAACAACTTTCGGATTGACCTGTTTTCTTCTGTAATTTGCAAGTTTAAGATAGGCTTCTCTTGTATCTTTTACTTTAAGAGCACATATATCGCCGATTATAATATCACCTGTGGTAAAATATCCCGCTGCACCTGATTTTATGGCGCTATCAATAAATTTTTCTCCGTCAAATTTTTCACCTTTGAGCGGAATATAAAAATCTTCCGGTTTTAGCGTTCTTGTATCTGTTGAAAAATTCAGGATTTGTTTTTGCAATTGCTCATCAGAGCCTGATATAATTTCCGCATTCGTTAATTCAGCTATCTCGCATATTCTTATCATGGTATAAATTTTAACACAAATAAGAAAAGCCCGCTTTTCCGTTTCTCATATTAAAACCTGCCATGACGACCTAACCATGCCGGGCTTGAAAAATTAAAAAATATTTATATAATATAATAGTGACAATTGATTGTTTAAATCATCTAAAATCATTATAACAACAGCTTAAGGACAATTGTTAATGATTGTAAATAAGTTTTAAAAAATAGGCAATTCAGAACTTTCACCCATCTTGAAAAAAGTGTAAGTGTATGACAAGGAGAAAAAATATGGAGTCCTCTGGTATCAACAAAGCAAACAGTTCCGAAATTAACACTCAAAACTCTCAAATCTCATCAAAGAAAATCGGTGATTTGGAGAAAACTAAAAAACCGACTCTGCAAAAAAACGGTGCAACAAAGCCGACTATTGAACTTGATGACTTTTTTGCCTATTTAGATCCGAAAGTTGTTGAAAAGATTATGCAAACGCCTGAAGAGTCACGTGCAAGAATAGTAAAAGATGTTCATCAATACGAGTTTGACATCAACGGAGCACAAAATATTCTTGACTCTCTGGGTTAATATTTAATAATACTGCCGGGATTGAAAAAAAGCCCTGATTTGATATAATCAATGTATGAAACCGGAGTATTTTAAAGGTTCATACATTGTAACCATAGCGGGTATAATATCGGCGTATCTGTGGGGCGAACACGTACTAAAGGGCAGCGGAACCGTATGTGTGTTTGTTGCGCTTGTATTAGGTGTTCTTGAGGTCAGCCTATCGTTTGATAATGCCGTTGTTAATGCCGTTAAGCTCAGAAAAATGACAGACATCTGGCGGCACAGGTTTATAACATGGGGGATTGCTATTGCGGTTTTCGGGATGAGGTTTTTGTTTCCGCTGTTGGTCGTTTCGATTTTTGCTAAGCTGAACATACTTAAAGTACTGGATATAGCACTTCATAATGCAAAATTATACGCACTTTATCTTCACCAAACCCATGCAACAATAGTAACATTCGGCGGGACATTCCTTCTAATGCTGTTTCTCGGGTTTTTCCTCAACCCTAAAAAAAAGATTGACTGGATTAAGCCTGTCGAAAAAATATTAAAAAAAGCACCTGCAAACAAAATCCTTGATACGCTTATCACACTTGCTGTTCTTGATATTGTTCAGGTCGTTCAGCCTGCACCTATAAGAATGAATGTTATATTCTCAGGGCTTGCAGGGGTTATAATCTATCTTGCCATTGATGCAATCTCAAAGAAACTTGAAGAATTGGACGAAAAATACGAAGAACATAAACAAGAAAATTGCCGGATTAAACACGGGTTTCTTGCGTGTTCAGGGTTGATAAGTTTTCTGTATCTGGAACTTATTGATGCTTCGTTTTCTCTTGACGGTGTTCTCGGAGCGTTCGCACTAAGCCATGATATAGTTATCATCACAATCGGACTTGCAATAGGGGCTATGTTTGTCCGGTCGCTTACCATAATGTTTGTTGAAGAAGGAACACTGGATGCATTTATCTATCTTGAGCACGGAGCGCACTGGGCAATCGGTGTGCTTGCCGTACTGATGTTTATTTCAACCGTCATAATCGTTCCGGAGGTGGTTACGGGGCTAACGGGACTCGGATTTATCATAGCATCGGTTATATGTTCTAAACTGCATAAAGAGAGTAAAGCACAATGAAAATCTTATCAGGACTGACACTTGAAGAAATAACCGAAATCACGGATGAGCTGAAAGCCTCAAAATTTCGTGCAAAACAAATTCATAACCGGATATATTTAAAATCGGTTTCTTCAATAGACGAGATGAGCGAGCTGTCAAAGAGTTTCAGAGAAGAACTTAAAAAAATAGCGGCAGTAACAGAAACAAAAATTAAAATAAAACAGACAAGCTCTGACGGGACAATAAAATATCTGGTGAAATACCCTGATGGAGAATGTGTAGAAACAGTGTTAATGCGTTTTGATAACCGTTCAAATCTGACTGCCTGTGTAAGCTCTCAAATTGGTTGTGCCGTTAACTGTTCTTTTTGTGCAACCGGAAAAAGAGGGTTTATCAGAAACCTTACTTATACAGAAATTATCGATCAGGTTCTGACTATTCAGCGTGATACCGGATTAAAAGTAACAAACATAGTGTTTATGGGTCAGGGCGAACCGCTTTTGAACCTTGATAACGTACTTAAAGCAATTGATATTTTTAATAACGATTTTCAAATAGGTGCAAGAAGAATAACAATCTCTACAAGCGGAATTATTCCTCAAATAAACAAACTATCTGATTACGGGCTTCAATCGACTCTTGCAATCTCGTTACATGCTCCGGTATCAGAAAAAAGAATAAAACTCATGCCTATTGAAGAAAAATATCCGCTCTCAAAACTTAAACCTGCATTGCTTAATTATGTTAAGAAAACAGGACGGAGAATTACTATTGAATATATATTAATAAAAGACTTCAATTCCGATATTGAAACGGCTAAATCGCTGGCATTGTTTTTAAAAGATATAAAATGCAATATAAATTTAATACCTTACAATGATGTAACAGAAACCGGTTACAAAAAGCCGTCAAATAACGAGATTATGAAATTCAAGTATTTATTGGAGCATTCGGGTAAAAAAGTAACCGTAAGATTGGAGAGAGGTTCTGATATAGATGCGGCGTGCGGACAGCTCAGCGGCAAGGAGAAAAAGAAATGAAAGGTTTAATTCAACGTGTAAAAAAAGCTTCAGTTACAATAGATAACGAGCTTTATTCAGGAATAAATCAAGGTATTCTGGTATTTTTGGGAGTAGAGAAAGGCGATAGCGAACAAAATGCCGTAAAACTTGCCGATAAAATCTGTAAATTACGGATTTTTGAGGACGAGAACGGAAAAATGAACAAATCCGTAACAGATATAAATGGTGAAATACTTGTTGTATCGCAGTTTACCCTTGCAGGCGATTGCAAAAAAGGTACCCGTCCGAGCTTTGACAGTGCAGAAGAACCGCAGAAAGCAAATAGGCTGTACGAATATTTTACGGACTTAATCCGCCAAAGCGGTATTAATACCGGAACCGGCGTTTTTGGGGCAATGATGGATGTTGTGCTGATTAACGACGGACCTGTTACTTTTATGCTTGAATTTTAATCTTGATTTAATTCTGAGTGTGTTGAAAAATTAAAATTTTTCGTCTTGAAATTCCTTTGCGCTCAAACAAGTCGCTCACTCGGCTTACGCCTTGTGTTCGCTTATGTTTTCGCTTACCGGACTATCGTCCGTCCGGAATTTCGCGTCTTGGATTATTCGGGGTTGCTGTAAAAGAATTTGAACCCCGCCCTCTCCGGAGCGGCAGCGGGTGTAAAACGCTGTGCGTTTTACACGGTCTGCCGAGCGGCAGC
>JAJPXE010000100.1 GCA_021205645.1 Candidatus Gastranaerophilales bacterium
GTTATCGAGCCTTAAACTATTGAACAGTTCGAATAATTCCGCCGCCGAGAACAGTATCATTGTTATACAAAACTACGGATTGACCAACCGTGATTGATTTTTGAGGCTCATCAAACTCTACTTTTAAATTATAATCATCAACCAGAGATGCGGAAACATTCAATGGCTGCTGGGTAGAACGTGTTTTTGCACTAATCTGTTCAGTGTTCAGAACTGTTCTTATAGTTTCAGGTGTTTCTTTTATCCAGCTTAAATCATTAGCACAAAGTGATTTACTAAAAGTTTCATCTGCATATCCTACAACCACTTCATTGGTATCAGCACGCAGCTCAATAACGTATAATGCCTGCGGTGCTGATATATATAAGCCTTTCCGTTGACCGATTGTATAATTCCAAATCCCGTTATGTTCTCCGAGTATCTTACCGTCCGCATTAATAATATACCCTTTTTTATCCGGCATTTTTAGCAGTTCGTTATAATTTCCGCTGTAGAAATCCTGACTATCAGGTTTTTGGGCAACATCAAGTTCGTAAGATTTTGCTATGGAACGGATTTCATCTTTTGTACGTGAGCCGAGCGGAAGAATTATATTTGATAACTGTTCTGTATTTAATCTGTACAAAAAATAAGATTGGTCTTTATTCTGATCTAAACCCCGTTTAAGTATATGTTTTCCGTCTGTATCAGTTTCAATTCTTGCATAATGTCCGGTTGCAAATTTATCAAACTTAATGCCCTGAGCTTTCGCATTTTGAGGATATGCTCCAAACTTAATACGACAATTACATCTGACACAGGGATTAGGTGTTCTGCCGGAGAGGTATTCAGCTCTAAAATTGTCAAGCACCTCTTTTTTATACTGTTCAACACAATCTATGGCATAGAAAGGTATATCAAGCTTTTGGCAAAGCTTTCGAACTTCGTTGATATCTTCTTTTTCATTTGTGCCGTAGCAGGACTTTTTCTTTGAGTTTTTTTTTGTATTATCAGTATCGCCGCAGGTTCCCCAAATGGCCATAGTTGAGCCGATTACGTTATAACCTGCACCCTTCAATAATAATGCCGTTACAGTTGAATCTACTCCGCCTGACATTCCGACTAATACCGTTTCCATTAAAACCTCACTTTTATTTAAACCTAGCATAAAATTCGGGTATTATCAATTTTATTAACAGTGTTCGCAAAAAAAACATTTCCGTCAAGCCCCGCTGAACAAAAAGAGCCTACAATTTTTGTAAACTCTTTTATATCGTTAGTCTAGTTTAAAAAACATCTTTAGACATATTCTTAATTATATTTGGACTTAAGTCCCCTTTTTACACACATTGTCCGGCAGATGTTTCAGGGTTGTTTCCTGTTGGCTGACCTTTGGCGGTATTTATTAAATTTATTCTTCAATTTCGCAATATGCCGGCTGCGGAATTATTAACACAAAAAATCCCGTAAGCATTCCAAGCATATATTTTCGGATAGTCGGATATAAACCTGTGTTACACATATAATCCTTGTCTTGTAAATTAACCTTTCATTGTACATTAAACATGTATTATACGCTTTTTTTCAAATTTGTCAAATACATTCTTAAAACGCTGATACCGGGGGCAATTTAGCCTCAAGGATTGAAGGCTTGACAATAAACCTTGTTTTAGTACAATGATCTTATGTTGCAAGCCCCCATCGTCTAGAGGCCTAGGACAACACCCTTTCACGGTGTAGACAGCGATTCGAATTCGCTTGGGGGTAGATTAAAAAAAATATCGGGATTAGTCCCGATATTTTTTATTTTGATTATATATAATTTTAATTAAATGCATTTATCTGTTAATCGCTGCATTTGCAGTTTCTTCAAATATATCAATGAATTTGCAGGACAAAGTATCAAAAACACCTTTGTCGGTTATCTTCAATTCCGGTATAACTGGCAGTGACAGAAATGCCATAGCCATAAACGGGTCATCAACGCTGCATCCGATACTTTTAGCCGCAAAATTTAACTCGCTCGATTTACTCATTACATACCCTGCATCTTTATCGGAGATTAACCCTGCCACAGGAAGCGGCAAATGTGAGATAACCTCACCATTATTAACTACTATTTTCCCGCCGTGAGATTTTATCAACTCAACGGCTGCCATATACATATCACTGTCATCTGTCCCGATTACTATCATATTATGTGAGTCGTGAGCAACCGTTGAGGCAATAGCACCTGATTTCAGGTTAAAACCCTTTACAAAACCTTTACCAATATTGCCGCCCGCTCTGTGACGTTCTATTACACATATTTTGAGTGTGTCATTCTCAATGTTGCTCTCTGCGTATCCGTCCACAACTTTTATTTTTGAGATAATACTCTTTGTCAAAAGCTGTTTCGGTATGATTTGGATTGCTTTTACCGTATCTGTTTGAGCTTTGAGTTTAAAGTCATCATATTTTATCCATTTTACGTTCACGGAACCTCTGATATTCGGAATATCCCTGTTCGTCAGTTCACAGACCAAATGCCCATTATTTGCAACGAGTTCACCATTCTTGAATACCAACTCCGGTTTAAATTCTTTCAAATCCTGCAATACAAGGAAATCAGCCCTATACCCGGGGGCAACCGCTCCGAGATTTTGTATTCTGAAGTATTCTGCCGTATTCAAACTCGCCATTTGAATTGCTTTGATGACAGGAATTCCATACTCAACGGATTTCTTTACCATTGAATTGATATGAGCATTTAAATCTTCCGGGTGCCTGTCATCTGTTACAAAGATACATTTTCTTGTATTTGTTGTTTTTAAAAGTGGCAGCAGAGCATCTAAATCCTTAGCGGCAGAACCTTCTCTAATCATCAAATACATACCCAGCCTGAGTTTTTCACGGGCTTCTTCGGGGGTTGTGCATTCGTGGTCGGATTGGACACCACTTGCGATATATGCACACAAATCCTTTCCGCTTAAACACGGTGCATGACCGTCTATTTGTTTATGGTGCGATTTTGCAAGCTCCAGTTTTGCCATAACGTTTTTGTCAAGATTTAACACACCGGCATAGTTCATCATCTCCGCAATACCCAGAACCCACGGCTTGTCTATAAGAAGTGAAAGGTCGTAACTGTTCAAATCAAACCCGGAGGTTTCAAACGGAGTTGCGGGGACACAAGACGGCAGCATCGTATACACATCCATTGGCAGTCCTTGAACGGCTTCGTGCATAAAACTAATCCCGTGCAAACCGAGAACATTTGATATCTCGTGGGGGTCAATAATCACTGTTGTTGTTCCCGACGGTACAACCATTTTTGCAAATTCAGACGGCAGCAGCATTGAGCTTTCTATATGCACATGACCGTCTATAAACGACGGGCTTACGTATGCACCGCTTATGTCTATTTCTTTTTTGCCGTGATAATCATTGCCTATTCCGGCGATTATCCCGTCCGCTATTGCTACGTCCGATTTATGGATCTCTTCCGAAAGCACATTTACTATGTTTGCATTTTTTATAACTAAATCGGCAGGTTCTATTCCCCTTGCTATATTTATTGTATGTTCCCTGTTCATTTTTTATCCTCGTAAATTTTTAGCATTTTATCATATAAAAAATTTTTATACAATTGTTTATAATATTCCCGTTTGGTGGTATATTTAAATTAATATGCTGGATATAAAAGAAAAAGATAAAATAAAAAATATACTGGCAAACGACGGTGTTATAGCGTTTGTAACAGACACGGTATGGGGCTTGGGCTGTCTGCCGAACAGTTCTAAAGCAGTAAAAAAAATTTACGATATAAAAAAACGTGACATAAAAAAACCGCTTATTTTAATGTCGGGTGAAGTATATCCACTGTTGAAATATGTCGAACCGCTATCGAAATATGCACACAAACTGATAAAAACATATTTTCCCGGAGCATTAACGGTCGTATTGCCAAAAAGTTCAGAAACGCCGGATTATGTAGCCTCCGGCATGTCAACAGTTGGCATCAGAGTCCCCAACAACAATATATTTGCGGAAATTGCCTCGTGCACGCCTGATAGAACCCTTGCAACCACAAGTGCAAACCTGTCGTCACAGCCGCCTGCTCTTAACTACAGTCAGGCTGTTGAATATATCGGAAATGAAGTCAATTACGTTGTTCCGGATTTCGGATTGAAAGCTAATGGCACCGCCTCGACAGTAATCGGTGTTATAGATGATGATGTAAGAATTTTTAGACAGGGTGATATTGTTATTGATTACACGCAAACGGTCGGATAACATTTTTTTACATTCTAAAATAATTTAGTGGAAAATTTTTCATGTCTTTTGTATTATATAGTTCATAGCACAAAAGTAAAATGTATGGATAACGAGAACAACAACGATGGGATTTACAATTTAATTTCTAAGGAAGTAAATTCTACTGATAAAATTTTTAAACCTGATTTTTCTCAAAAAACAGGACGTGAATTGTTGGCGTTTTATCTTCAAACCAAATTCAAACAAATTCTTGCCTATGATAAACACGCAGAAATACCTATGTTTATTGATATAAAATCCGACTTTATCTCAAGGTTTTCAAAACGTTTGATAAACAGTCCGGATAAAAGAATACTTGTAGGGATTACGGGAGAATCCGCCTCTGGGAAATCCACAATATGTTCGGAGATTACAAATGTGATAAAAAGATTATCATTGCCTGTATCTATCGTGACTACGGATAATTATTTCAATGATATATCCGCTCTTATTGAGAAATACGGTTCATTTGATGCATTACGCGACAACGGCTATGATGTAGACTCTCCGTCAAGTTTTCAACTTGAAGTTTTGAAATCGGATTTAAGTGCAATTGCACGGGGAGAAGACATAAAAATCCCCGAATACCTGCCAAACGGAACCGGGATTTCAGTTCCGAAATCTATATTTATTCCGTCCGATAAAATCGTTGTTGTAGAGGGAATGGCTACGATGTATGATGGCATTAAAGATATTTTTGACGTCAAAATATATATTGAAACGGATATTGATATAAGACGTCAAAGATTTATGACGAGAGCCATTGAGGAACGCAATCAGGACATTGAAAACGCAAAAAAACACTGGGAATATATTCTTGAAGCGGGCCGGAAATATATTGTTCCGTCGCGCTCTATTGTTGATATTGTACTTAACGGGGATTGCAGCCTCAATTATTTTTCGCAAATACTGGAATATATTCACGCTATAACCAACAATTTTGAACAGGAATAGCTTTTCGAGTTTGCTGAAAAATCAAAATTTTTCTCGCAAACTCTCGGGAACGGTGTCGATGCAGGTTATGTGCGTCTTGAAATTCCTCCACGCTCACCGAGTTTCGCCCTAAAGCCTATGGCTTAGCAGGCTCAATCGGTTCGCTATCCGGACTACACTTCGTTTTATCCGTCCAGAATTTCGCTATCCCGCACACGACCTGCATCTCACACACCTTAGGTCGGGTTTAAAAAATCTTCAAAATTTGTCAATTTTAGGATTTTTCAAACCCTCTTTTATTTATGAGCGATAAATATTATTTGCCCCTAAAATCTTATCGTACAATCGTTTTAGCCCTGTGCCATAGACATAAACCAACTCTTCCGGAAGATTTCTTTGTATATCCAATATGAACAAATCGTGAATAACAAGTTCTTTTATCAAGAATACAATGTCCTTGTTTTTTGTCCAAATACAATTAATCATATCAGTAGAATTTGAATGAATTTTCCCGAACAATCCTTCACTGTCATCGGCAGCGGCAACGATAACTCTGCCGTTAAAATGTTTTTCAAGCTTTTTAGCAAACGGATGCTCATAAACAAGTCCGAAAGAGCTTTGCAATCGGTCATATCCGACTATCCTTATTTCGACATTTCTGTTATAAGCGTTTAACAGGTCTTTCTCAATCTGTTTAAAATCCTGCGCCCACAGTTCCAGATAAATTTCTTTTTTTGCACTTTTAACAATTTCGATCAATTTTGCCTGTATTCTGTTCTCTCCGTGAACAGATAATACGGGTTCAATATAGTTTTCTTTAACATCGGGCAGATATTTTTCCAGATATTCAATATTATTGGTTATTTTACGTTTGAAGCGTTTAGTCAACTCAGCAGGTCTGATAGGTGAGTAAATAACCGGTTTATCGGTTGATGCTGTCACTATTTGTTTGTTGGTCAGTGTTTTCAGGGTATCGTATGTTCTTGATTGCGGAATGTCAGCCAATTTACTGACTTCGTAGCCTGTTGCCGGATATTTTTTCAGCAGGGCAAGATATACCTTTGCTTCGTAGGTATTAAATCCAAGTTCTTTAAGACCGTCAATAAGTTTATCCATAATAATGATATTATCAAAATTTGAATTCGTATGCAAATTGTGTCATACTTTTTCATCTACAAGAACCACATTTTTTTAAAAAATATCTTTTTATTGCCGGGGTTTTGCTTTTTTATTTCTTTTCTACTACCGGCAGTTAAACATCCGGAGAGTGCGGAGGCTACGCAGGGTAAGAGGGTGATTAACTAATTTGCATAGTTTTCATTTTTCTTTGTCACACCATTTAAAAAATCACCTTTCATAAGGATATCGCCCCACCCGAAAATTTGACTTTTCTCAAAGCCAAAAGCCGATTTTCTGTCCTTTCCGTCCGGAGAGGAAAAAGGGAACACCTCTACCGAAAAATTTATTTTCCTCTCCCGCAGGGGAAATGGCAAGTGAAGCCCCAAAAGGAAAGGGCAGAAAATTCATTCACGCTTAAAAAAAAACAATTTTTATCACTTAATTATCGCAACTGCAATCGCCTTTGTTTTATCGTGAGATATTGATATATCAATCTTTATACCGGAATATCTTCCGCCTAAAAACCTTACGTATGGTTCGCCGAACTTACCGTGATATATCTCTATATCATTATATTTTGTATGTTTTATTCCCGAATAAGAAAGAACCTTTATTACCGCCTCTTTTGCACAAAAACGTGCACATAAATGCGAAGCACAATTCTTGCGAGAATAACAATATTCCAGCTCATCTTTTGTGAAAACACGTTCTAAAAACTTACTGTCCGCTATTCTGTCTTTATTCTCAAACCT
The DNA here is from genome assembly GCA_021205645.1 of Candidatus Gastranaerophilales bacterium. GTDB lineage: Bacteria > Cyanobacteriota > Vampirovibrionia > Gastranaerophilales > Gastranaerophilaceae > UBA2883. Next base: position 7,080 of record JAJPXE010000100.1, read on the forward strand.
TGAAATATCTTCTATATCAATACCCTGCATATAGATCATTGTACAACAAAAAGAGCCGAATTTGAAATATAAAACGGCTCTTTTGTAATTATTCAAACCGGATTTAATGCAAAAATCTTAACCATACATACACAGATGATAATGCAAGGGATATTATCATACAGGTCATACCATATTTAAGATATTTCATGAATTCAATTGTGTGTCCTTTTGCGGCAGATGTTTCCGATACAATAACATTAGCGGCAGCACCGATAATAGTCAGATTACCACCCAGACAAGCCCCTAAAGACAAACACCACCACATCGGTGCCGCAAATGCTGCTCCCTGTTTTGCCGCAATTTCTCCTATCATTGGAGTCATTGTAGCTGTATAAGGGATATTGTCAATTATTCCAGATAATACGCCCGAACCCCAGAGGATTACCATTGAAGCTAGTGACTGAGAACCGCCTGTTACATCAAGCAGCCATTTTGCCATAATCTCTATCCCGCCGGCTTTCTCAAAACCGCCGATTATGATGAATAACCCGATAAAGAAAAAGATTGTGCTCCACTCAACATCATTAAATATATCGGCAGGTTTTTCAAATAAAAGTAATATGCTTGCACCTGCCATAGCACATACACTTGTCTGGATATGCGTAATATCGTGTGTGACAAATCCGAGAATAACAAGCCCTAAAACCAAAAGTGAACGAATAAGGAGTCCCTTGTCCTTGATTGAATTAGAATTATCCATATTCGCGACCAGTGCCATTTTCTCCGGTGTTGTGTGAAGATGTTTTCTGAACCAGAATGTCATAACTCCGATTACAACAAGTAATATTACGGCAACGATACCTGTCAATTCATTCACAAAATCCATAAACGAAAGACCTGCGGCACTTCCTATAATTATGTTCGGAGGGTCACCGATTAAGGTTGCCGTTCCGCCAATATTTGATGCCAGAATTTCTGTTATTAAAAACGGTATCGGATTGATGTCCAATTCATCTGCTATAACAAAAGTTATTGGCATAATCAGAATAACGGTTGTTACGTTATCCAAAAATGCTGATGCTACTGCCGTGAAAAGTGCCAGACAAAATAGTATCGTTTTTGGATGTCCTTTTGTTTTCTTCAACATCTCATTGGCTACCCAGTTGAACATACCGCTTCTTGTTGCGATACTGACAATTATCATCATTGAAACAAGTAGAAAGATTACATTCCAATCGACATAGTTTACGAAATAAAATTTATCCGCTATTCCGTCAATTTTCTGGAATTGACCGAGCAGTCCCAATAATAAAGTTATGGATGCTCCACTCAGAGCTATGGTAACTTTTGGGATTTTTTCAGTTGCGATAAATATATACGCAAAAATCAGTATTGCAGTAGAGATAATTAGAGCATTACTCTGTGCAAATGCAAGTATACTTTCCATCTCCTCCCCCTTTTACTTTAAGTGTATACATTCTCAAGTATACAACAAACAGAGAGCATTACAAATTGTTATCTAAAGGCGCAGAAAAATCCCAAAATAGACCTGCGGCAGCTGTACCCCGAATAATCCAAGACGAAAAATTGAAAATTTTCCACAAACTCATCTTGGATTTTGTTGTGTGCGGTTCTTTCTTACGGCTTTGGAATTTTTCTTTGCAAACTGTTTCGGAGCCTGATTGAATGCTGTCTGCACCCGTTTTACCGAATAGACTTCAGGCATTGCCTGCAAACTGTTCATCACTTGTTTTAACGTGTTAATATTATCAAGCTCTATACCCAGCTCTATTATACCGAGTTTGTTGTTCCTTGCCTTGACATTTGCAAATACAATATTAGTATTATTATCGGAAACAGCAGCTATGATGTCTTTTAGAAGTCCCTGCTTTTCCGCAGTTTCAATTCTTATACTGGTTGTATATCTTCTGTCGGTTGAAACCCCTGACCACTTAATATCTAATAACCTCTCAGGTTCAATATCCTCAAGAGTTTTGCAATCAAGTCTGTGTATTGAAACACCTTTTGAGCGGGTGACGACACCAACAATCGGCTCTCCCGGAATAGGTGAACAGCAACGTGCAAAAGAATAAAGCATCCCCTCTAAGCCTTCGACATCTCTTTTCTTTGAATATCTGTGTTCATGCCCGAGCTTTGGTTCCTGAGGTTTTTCCGGTTTCTTTAATTTGTTTATTATTTTGTTAATTGTTGTTTCACCGTAACCCAGAGCCGCAAATAAATCATCCGCCGATACATAATTCATCTGTTTGGCAACTTTGTCCAACTCTCCGGTTTTCATATATTCATCAAATACGGCTTTTGTAAGCTCATGTTCAAGCGTTGATTTTCCGAGTTCAATATGGTCTTCCCGTTTGTTCTTTTTAAACCATTGACGAATTTTAGATGATGCCTGTTTTGTAACAACAAAATTAAGCCAGCCGAGTTTTGGGGCAGAAACTTTTGAAGTCAGGATTTCAACAATATCGCCGTTGTTGAGCTTTGAATCAAGCTGTGCAATCCTGCCGTTAATCAATGCTCCTACTGTTTTGTGCCCGACATCTGAGTGTATTCTATATGCAAAATCCAGAGGGGTTGCATTTTTCGGCAAATCTATTACATCACCGTTAGGTGTGAATGCAAATACCTGATCGGAGAACAAATCCAATTTGACGGAATTAACATAATCAGCAGCATCGGCAGTTTCATTATTGTATTCAACGAGCTTTCTCATCCATGAAAATTGTAAATCAGTATTAGAATCCGCTTTTTGAGAGCCCTTTTCTTTATATCTCCAATGTGCGGCAACACCATATTCAGCTATTTCATGCATTTGCCACGTTCTTATCTGAACCTCAAGCGGTTTTTTGTTCGGACCGATAACTGATGTATGCAATGATTGATACATATTACCTTTCGGCATTGCGATGTAATCTTTAAAACGACCCGGAATAGGTTTGAACTGAGAATGGATAAGTCCTAGAACTTCATAACACTCTTTTTCGGTATCAACAATTACCCTGACAGCCGTTATATCGTATAAATCATGAAACGCAACATTTTGACGCCGCATTTTATTATAGATGCTGTAATAATGCTTTGCACGTCCTGTTATTTGAGCATTGATACCGCTTTTTTTTACATCTTTAGTAATCTGTTCAATCAGTAATTTAACGGTAACTTCACGTTCCGCTTTCTTTTGTGAAACCAATTTTGCTATTTCGTAATATTTATCCGGATAAAGATATTTTAATGATAAATCTTCTAATTCGGCTTTAATTTTACCAACCCCGAGCCTGTTTGCAAGCGGTGCAAAGATATCAAGCGTTTCCTGTGCTATTCTCTGCTGTTTTGCAGGTGCCATAAAATTTAAAGTACGCATATTATGCAGCCTGTCAGCAAGCTTGAGAAAGATTATTCGAACATCGTTTGCCATTGCAATAAACAACCGTCGAAAATTCTCCGCCTGACGTTCTTCTTTTGACTTAAATTTTAGTTTGCCGAGTTTCGTAACTCCTTGAACAAGGGTCACAACATCATCACCGAACAACTCCCGCAGCTGTGCCGGCTGTGTTTCGGTATCCTCCAATATATCGTGTAAAAAACCTGCCATAAGTGTATGAGTATCAGCCCTCAAATCCGTTAAAATCTTAACAACTTCGACAGGGTGAATTATATATGGTTCCTCCGATACTCTGTATTGACCTTGGTGCAGTTTCTTTGCAAACTCAAAAGCTTTCTCAATTTGAGCAATATCTTCAGAACCCCGATGCTGTTCTTCAAGTTTTGTTCTTATATCATCAAATAATTTAGATTGATCATCCATAATAATAATA
>JAJPXE010000002.1:0-5407 GCA_021205645.1 Candidatus Gastranaerophilales bacterium
ATATGATAAAATGGAATATAACCAAATAAGGTTAATAAAAAGGAAAGGAAGTAATGACATGAATGAAACAAAAGAACGTGTAGAACATGAGACTGAAAAAATCTACTACACCGCTGGAGAAATATCGGAATTATTAGGTGTGTCTATTGGGAAAGGCTATGAACTGGTAAAAAATATGAACCAGTCACTTTCTAAGGCGGGTTATCTGACAATTTCCGGGAAAGTACCTGCCCGCTATTTCAGAGAACAGTGGTACGGATTAGATAAGGCGGATTAAGGTGTTGGAAAGGAGAATTGAGAATATGAAATTGAACGGTTATTCAGTAGCGCAGATTCAGTTACCTGAGCCACAGGATACAGACCCGCGCCCAAGACTGATGTTTCAGGGGTGGGGCATTCATGCCGGGGATGGTTTTACAGCATGGTTGCCGGAAGGTTGGACTGATATCAGTCTGGAAGTCAGTTGGGAAAAGACGGGAGCGGCGGCGTGGTATATCCCCGGCTATCCTGAAATTTGTCCGGTGGGATTGTTTTGCCGGACGGAAAGGCGGTAAAGGATGAAAGCACAAAAAGACCCGAAAACGGGGAAATGGCTTGTACAGTACAGGTATACAGACTGGACGGGAACACAAAGGAAATCTACGAAACGTGGATTTGCTACGAAAAAGGAAGCGGAGCAGTGGGTCAGGAATTTCCTTGTTAATCAGCAGGCAGATTTTAATATGCTGTTTGAGGATTTCCTGCAAATCTACTATAAGGACATGGAAGCGCGGCTCAGAGAGCATACCATGAGAACAAAAAAATATATCGTTGATCTGAAAATTTTGCCTTATTTCGGAAAGCGTAAAATGAATGAGATCAAGGCCGCGGATATCCGGCAGTGGCAGAATGAGTTATTAAAGCAGGGATATAAAGAGACATACCTGAAAACGATTAACAATCAGTTGGCGGCGCTCTTTAATTATGCGGTTAAATATTACGATCTGCCCCATAATCCATGCCGGAAAGCGGGAAGTATCGGCAAGAGCCACGCTGAGGAAATGGATTATTGGACGAACGAGGAGTTCTCGCAGTTTATCGTCTGTATCATGGATAAACGGCAGTCATATATGTGTTTTCTGGTGCTTTTCTGGACAGGCATGAGGTTAGGAGAGTTGCTTGCCTTACAGGTTGGGGACGTTGATCTGGAAAACAAAAAGATCAGTATTACGAAGTCCCTTCAAAGGATGAAAGGGAGAGATGTAATTACAGAACCTAAGACGCCAAAGAGCAAGAGAACCATATCAATTCCAGAGTTTTTGGCAGTGGATTTGCAGGATTATATTAACAGTATGTATGGCGTTAAGAAGAAAGATCGACTGTTCCCGGTGACAAAATACTTCTTAGAGCATGAAATGCAGAGAGGAATTACCTTGTCAGGCGTAAAACGTATCCGGATTCATGATCTCAGACATTCTCATGCGTCCATGCTCGTGGAAATGGGAATGTCACCGTTGGAGATATCCAAACGCCTTGGACATGAAAAAGTCGAGACGACATTAAATACATACAGCCACCTTTACCCGAATGCACAGGAAAAAATGGCAGAAGAACTCGACAAAAAATATAAGGAGAATTTGGAGTGAGCGGACTTGATAAAAACAGAAATCGTAATCAGACAGTTTGCTTCCGCGCCACGCCGGAGGAACGGCGACAGATAGAAGCGCGTATTCTCGTGACAGGGTTGCCGAAAGGTGAGTATTACCGTCAGTCATTGCTTCATCAGCAGATCACGATTTCAGTAGGGAAATACCAGAGCGACCGTCTAAGCCTTGAAATTCGTAAATTGAGAGAGCAGGTAGAGCGATTGGATAATATTTGCCCGGAAGCCACAAACGAGGTCTTGCTGGACTGTAGAGCGCTCTTAGAAGAACTGGCGGAACTCATTAATAAAAACAGCGAAGAATTACAGATCAAAGATTTAGCAACGGAAAAATAAAAGTCCCCGTATCTGGTAAATACAAGGACTTCCACCATTGATAAAATGATGTTCTCTCTACAAGCGTTATTTTATCATGGTGGGACTCCGATTGCAACAAAAATAGGAGGATTCGACATGAAAAATAATAATGTAGAAGGACTTTATACTGTCACTATGACAAAATTATATGACACTGTTTATCCACCCCAAATACCCATTATAGACAATTTTTTGTATACTGGGATGTATTTGTTTGTAGGCGCTCCCAAAATAGGAAAATCATTCTATATGTTACAGCTTGGATATCATGTGGCGACGGGTAAACCTTTATGGGGAAATCCTGTTCATCAGGCTACTGTGTTATATCTTGCATTAGAAGACACTTATTCGCGCCTGCAAAGTAGATTATCCTGTATGTTCGGAGTCGAAAGCGCAGATAATTTATATTTTACTACGAAGTCTCAGTTTTTAAACACAGGTTTAGATCAGCAGCTTGAAATGTTTATCAAGGAACATCCAGATACAAAGCTGGTAATCATTGATACATTACAAAAAGTAAGAGATTTGGGGAAGGATAATTATAGTTATAGTATGGATTATGAAAGTGTTGCCAAGTTAAAAACATTCGCAGACAAACATAACATTTGTATATTGGCAGTCCATCATACAAGGAAAATGGATTCAAGTGATATTTTTGATTTGATTTCAGGAACGAATGGTTTATTAGGAGCGGCAGACGCAGCTTTCGTTGTTCAAAAACAAAATCGGACAGAACCAGAGGCGACAATGGATGTTACCGGGCGTGATCAGCAGGATATGCGTTATAAAATGAAGTTTGATTCAGAACATCATGTATGGAAACTTTTAGAATCTGAACCAGCGTTATTAAAACCACCTGCTGATCCGTTACTAGAAGCAATCAACAAGTTTCTGTCGGAAAATGAACCGGAATGGGAGGGCACAGCTACAGAATTATTGCAGAGATTACCAATAAGTTTAGAGATTAAGGCAAATGTATTGACGCGTAAATTAAATATAGCAAATAGTGAACTCTACATCAAGTATCATATTTATTATGAGACCAAACATCTTCGTGAAAGGATAATTATTTTAAAACGTATCCAGCCAGAATAAAAACGACGATTTGCGACGATATTCGACGATAACGACGGTATTTTATATAGCAGGAAAAATCGACGATGATAAAAGTAAATGTTATAGCGACGATAAAAAAAGCGGTCACTAGAAATCGTCGTTACCGTCGCTAATCGTCGGTTATCGTCGCTGGAGGTAAAATTCCATGAAAAACATACAAATTTCTTATGACTTATTTGTAGCGCTCATACGATATCATCTTTTGGAAATGGATGAATGTGAAGATGAAATCCGGCGCGGACTGGAAGCAAAAATGGACGCTCACAAACGACATGAATTATATTCAAAATATAAGACGGCAAAAACGGAGGAAGAACAGGAAAAAGCCAGAAAAGAATATTTGGATATGCGCGGTGTGCCGGACAGCTTTCGATGGTGATTTTTCCTTGATCGTAATAGACAGGACGTGTCACGTCCTGTTCATAACAAACAAGGAAGAATCGTAAATTCTGAAGGAGTGGAGTTTGTCTGCGGCGGTGTTTTTGTCGCAGACAATTCCGATTAAATTTTCCTTTTGCCGTTGGTGAATTTTACAGATTTTATTCGGGTTGAAATCACAGTTTTACATTCTTAGCAAGCATAGGCTGTGTAGACACACTTCGTTTAGTCTACGCCGCCGCTTGTTAGCCGTTTCACTGGGGTTGCACCCCCTAAGACCCCGCTTTCCCGGATTGAACCAATCCGGCGTTTTCGGTAAGCGACCGAAAACAAAAATTATCAGCGCACACAAATCCGTCCTCACCGTGAGGACAAGTTGTAAAGTTTTACTTTTCGCGCAGGGAGGTTGTGTTATGGCAAAGGTAAAGAAAAGATTTAGAAAGAATGATTTTCACTTAATGCTCTTTGATGAAGAATGGTTACTTCTTGAAGCAAAGGCGGCAGAAACACATAAAACGAAATCTGAATTTTTGCGGGACTACATTCTGTACGGTGAAGTACAGGACGGAAGGAGAGAAATTATGTCCAACGAAAATGTTCAGAAGTTGATTTATGAAATCAATAAAATTGGCACAAACATAAATCAGATTGCTTACAATTCCAACTTAAAGCGTTCCACCGGACGGGAAGAAATTTTACTTTTAAAAGAGCAGTATGATGAATTACTTGCTTTTTACACCAGAGCATTTTTTCCACCGGACGAGGAAGAAGAAACGGGAGATTGTGAAAATGGCGACTACTAAAGACCATAAAATCACTAAGACATTAAAACGTGCGATTGCCTATGCTATGAATGATAAGGTTGAAGATTCTGAAAACGTGGATTTGAAGGATTTAAGCGACAGTATTTCTTATACTGTAAGCGATAAAACGGGAACGGTCACTTTTGAAACTCTGAGTAGTTCTATAAATTGTGGCGGTGAAGAACCTTATACATTTTTTAAGGAGACAATCGACATATGGGGGAAAGATGAAATCAGGAATGGAAATGCACAAACAAAAAATAAAGAAGCGGTTTTAGCGTGGCATTTCCACCAGAATTTTGAGGAAAATTTCAATCCGCAGGTAGCACATGAAATCGGGCGCAAACTTGCAGAAGAAATGTTTCCCGGATTTCCGGTTGTAATCGGAACCCATACCAACACCCAGCACACCCACAATCATATTATTGTTTGCGCGTGGAATATGAACGGCGAGAAATGGAACCAGTGTAACGCTAATTATCGAAAGTTAAGGGAGGTGTCAGACCGTCTTTGTGATGAATACGGTTTAAATGTTCTGGAAGAAACCAGAAAGCAGAAACTTATCAAGTACAAAGACGAGGACGGGAATGTACATTACTACGAACCGACAGACCGGAAAAATGATTTAATCAGGCAGAGAGAAACGGGAGAAATTGCTCCTGATGATGTCGGCAGTTACAGAAATTGTATTTCTTATGAACAGACCGAAGCAAAGAAGGAAACGAACCGAGAAATTATCCGCAGAGATATTGACTGCCTGTTACCTGTGGCAACTTCATACGAAGACCTTTTACAGAGGTTGCGGCAAGCCGGATATACGATCAAAGACAAAAAGAAGAATGGGGAATACTTAAAGCATATCACGTTCCAACCGCCTTTAGCGGAGAAGGGAACGAGAGATAATAATATCAGTGATGATATGTTCTATATTCGTGAAAATCTGGAACGTGTCATAGCTGATTTTGAAGCAGACCGGGCGGCGGCGAAACAGCAATCCGCAGAACAGACCGAGCCACAAAAAGAAGAAAGTCAGGAAAAGAAGGATGGACCGAACCCGGAGAAGAATACAGCGCCGGAGTGTGAAAGTAATGTTATTGTCGAAAGTTTCATT
>JAJPXE010000002.1:5417-10699 GCA_021205645.1 Candidatus Gastranaerophilales bacterium
TAAACTATCATAGATGATATTGACGTATATGTAAGATCCGTGAAGGACGCAGACGGTAATTTCTCTACCGTTGAACGTGGTGAGCCGGAGAGAGTCGTTATCCGTGATGTTAAAAAAGCGGACAGTGAATTGCACTTGCTTGACACCACGGAACTTGATCGACTTATCCGGGAACAGCGGCAAAAAGAGAAATCGAAAATGCCGGAAAGACCGGGCGGCATTTCCAAGCGGCGGGAAGAATTTCTTGTTGCACAAATACAGGAAAGTTTTCATGTATTGCGCTTTATGGAACAGGAAAAAATTTTGAGCCGCAGTCAGTTAAATGATTTTTCTGCAATGCAGTTTAAAGAGTATAACCGACACGTGAAAGGATCGCATGACCTTGAAAAAGCAGTAAGTCAGTTAGAGCAAATTTTACAGGCACCGGACAAAGCAAAAGTTGTTGAAGCACGGATTGAAAGAATGAGGGATAATCGAGATTATCTTGAAAATGAATATCCCACGGATAAGAAATATCTTTCCAATTATCGAGACACGATTGCAAGATACAATTTGACTGACCCGGAACAAGTAAAACGTATCACACAGAAGGTTACGGAAGGAAAGAAAGGTTTAGGTAAATTTACAGTACAGATTAAATATTATAAATCGCAACTTGAAGAATTTGACCGTTGTGTTTCTGTCCTTAACCGGATTGATAAAGAAGCTGGACGGGACAGCGGAGAGATCAGCGAAAATATTTCCTCAAGCCCCACACAGCAGAAGCACAGCGCCCCGCCGGAGAAGAAGCAAAAGAAAAGAAACGCCTACGAGCGCTGATTCGTTACATTTCACCATATCACACAGCCAAAACCGCCGCCAGAACTCTCTAGGAAGTCCTAGCGGCGGTTTTGCCGTCTAAACGAGGGGAATATCCAAAAACAGTTAAATCGGCTTATTGGCGATTCTAGGGCGTTTTAGCCAGTACATACATTGTTCATACAGGTTTTGCCTGTCCTCACCGTGGGGATTTTCCCTTTTACTGCTGATCTTCGATCAAGTCCTCATAGCTGACATGGAGGACACGGCAGAGTGCCCTCAGTTCAATGTCCGTGACATGTCGCTTGTCGGTTTCCAAACGGGTAATTACATTTTTATCGACATCCACGCCGATTAACTGTAGCTGGTAGGCCAACGCCCGTTGAGACAGTCCGCGCTTTTTACGCAATTCAATTAGTCGGTTACTGATCAGATTTTTGTGTCCGGCTTCTTCCACGTCCAGTGTCTTTCTGCATATCTATCTTCACGGTGAAAACCATAGAGAAATCATGCTATTTCTTCTTGCGGAGGAAAAGGAACGCGCCGCCGCCAATCACCACCACAACAATAATAAGCACTATGACCATTCCCATCCCGCTGGAGGAAGTGCTGTTTGCTTCTTCGGTCGTTTCGGTGTCTCCGGTCAATTCCGCGATTTCTTCCTCACTAAGTTCTGCCATCAATTCCTCACGTACTTCTTCCAGTTCCGCATCGTCCGTGTCTGTTTCTACCCCGGTTTCGGTTGTACTTTCCGGCAGAGAGCAACCTTCGTCAAGGTAAGAACGGTTATTGACAAAGTTGAAGGGATAGCCATTTTCTATAACATAATCATATTGCCACTCCGCAAGGGCAAGATAGGCTTCTTCCACCGCTTCATAATCTGCGGCGTTGTTAATCATATTTACAATATTGTTTGTAATATGGCTTTCAAAATTTTCATGACTCCCAAAATAAGTGCTGTAAGAATCTGTGCCTACCGCCCATGCGTACCGCAGATACGTTTCCACCCATACAAAGCGGTCAAACAGTGACATGGAAAGAAATTCTTCTTCCGTTCCACTTTCCACATACTCTGCATACCACGGAGCATAAGAGGCTTCCCCGAACCATTCATACTGAATAAGCAAAGCAGAATACCACTCGTCACTATCTGCAATGTAACTTACTGCGGAAAGAAAGTTCTGGTAGATTTCTTCCGCTTCTTCATTTGCAATTACCCGGTTCCCATTTTCCGACTGGTTAAGTATCTGGCTTTCAGTCGTAATTTCTGTTGTACTATTATCAGAGGTTCCACCGATTGTACCAGTTGTATTGTCGATGTCAAAGATAGACCAGTAAACGCTTGCCGTCCCGCCGGATATTGTCTCAAAAGTAATATCTTCTGACAAATCGAGGGTATTCACAATTTTGTACCCATCTTCCAAACCGGAAAATTCTACGCTGTAGGTTATGGGCGCTTCAATCGTTACCACGACTGTATGACTGCTGTTTCCCCAACTGTTCCCTTTTGTAAAATCATATTGACCCGTGCTGGTTCCTGCTGTGTCTGTCCATGTTGCGGTAAACTTACTGCCGGGATAACCGTCTGCGGTTTCATCTGTAATGTAAAAAGAGACATTGCAATAATTCTCACCTGCATTTCCCACACTATTGCCAGTTGCGTACACAGTGGTTGAAAATACGAGCATTGTCAAAATCCCTAATAAAAATCCAAGCGTTTTCTTCATCGTTTTATGATCTCCCTTCATGAAAACATGCCTTCCGGCGGTTCTTCCAGCGTATCTATAAAAGCCATAATTTCCTCATAGGTGGGTTTTCTCCCCGACTCCATTTCAAGATAATTGGAAATGCTTAATACTGACTGTGGGTCTTTCTTGATACGTTCACGAAATTCAAAGAGGAATTGTTCATCCTCTGTCATTGTTGGTTGCTCTTTTGGTATCGGTGAAGCATCCGGCGCTGTTCCTGCCCCTCTCACTCCAAATATTGATCTCTTTATGAAAACCAAATCCCTCATAACACAGATAATGCCTGCCGCAATGATAATAACCATCCAGAGATCATCCGAAAGCCACGGTATAGCATTTGTTAACTTATCCATATTGAATGCCAGAAAAAATATCAGTGCCACGGTAATGAAAATCATAATAATATAATTCCCAGAGGTGATTAAAACAAAGCCAAACAGTGTGGCAATCAAATACGCTAGGGACGCCAGAAACGCCGCCGCGCTTATTGTCCCTATATTCAAACCGGAACCATTGTTCAGGTTAAAATTGATCGTCCATGCAAAGACGATGATAAACAGTATAATCTTCAAACATTTTGTGCTTCTGTTGGTCATAACAGTATCCTTCCTTTGTGCAGCTATTTTCACGGCATCAGGCAGTGAGATATTCACTTGAATTTTGTTCTAATCAAGTTCTTACCTTATCACATTTTATCATTCACATGAGGAAAATGCAACGTGTATTATAACATTCTTGATTGTGTGCGTTGTCGTAATTTGAGCATTATTTTCATAAGCTATACATGAAGGAGAGACACGCTTATGGAAAGAGAACACAGTAGCGAGTACCAGAAGCTCGGATTGAATATCGCCTATTACAGAAAAGAACGGCATTTGTCTCAAATGCAGCTGGCAGAAATGGCAAATGTGAGTCGAACCCATATGTCAAGGATTGAAAACAGTGACTGTGCGGTGTCTCTCGATGTGGTATTCAGCATTGCCAAAGCCTTGGACATTCCAGTTTATAAATTGTTCGAGTTTCGGTGAGTGCCTGTAGCATGATAGAGGAATACTGCCGATTGTATTTTATGTAGCAATAATAAAACGACCGCGCCGTTATGCAGACTTATGGTTTCTCCGTAAAAGATATGACAGAATCTTCTTGCGTAGCCGCTTTGATGAAGATGTATTAGAAGATTGTACAGAACGGCTTTGCAGATCAGCGATAAAAGAGAAATTCTACTCACGGTGAGGAGGGGACAGAAGCGGTTTCATAGTGAATGGTGGCGTCATGACATTTTGCAATAATTTTATAAAAAAGAAATGCAAGCGTTGTTGACACATAAATATGAGGTATGTATAATATAAACATGGAAGGCATAAAATTTGAATGGGATGAAAACAAAAACCGAATCAATAAGCGGAAGCATGGAATATCGTTTGAGGAAGCTGTCAGCGTATTCTATGACGCAGAAGCCATCGTGATAGAAGACCCAGAACATTCAGTGGTGGAGGAACGCTTCCTGATTCTGGGACTTAGCGAAAGAGCAAACTTGCTGGTTGTCTGTCACTGTTGCAGAGACTCAGAAACAACGATTCGGTTGATTTCCGCAAGGAAAGCAAGCAGAAGTGAGACAACACAGTACAATGAGCAATGAAATGAGGTGAGTATATGAGAGACGAATATGATTTTTCCAATGGACGCAAAAATCCATATATCAAAAAACTGAAAAAGCCTGTCACGATCAATTTAGATGTGACAACTATCGATTATTTTAAGGGATTGGCGGAAACTTCCGGGATTCCTTATCAGACGCTTATTAACCTTTATCTATCTGACTGTGCGACTAATAAAAAGGAGTTGCAGATGTCGTGGAGCTAGTCAAAAGAGCGTATTGGTGATGTATAACACTATTACAGTTTCTGGCGATGTGGGGAATCCGCTAAGTGCATTTTGAGTACAAAAAATAAAAAACGGGCGAATTTCAGAAAAAATAGAAAAAATAGGAGGTTAAAATTCACGGAAAACAATGAGAAAAATCAGACGACAAACTCTTGTGAGAAGAGTTCGAATGATGCAAATATTCGCCAAAACCGTTGATTTTACTCGTTTTTGGCGGATTTAATGTTTCCCGTGATGTTACGGTGATGTTAAGAGCGGATTCTAAACATCATTTTCCCTGGCCTGATTGGGCTGCGATATGTCGAAATGGTAAAGCACATTGTCGAGAGTGAGGCGAAGAATGATGAGGTCGTTGAATGAATATATGGCGATGTCTTATCGCATGGAAATCGTAGAGGATAAGGATGAGGGCGGATATGTGGTTTCTTTTCCTGACCTGCCGGGATGCCTTACTTGTGGCGAGACAATGAAATCAGCGGTGGCTAATGCCAGAGATGCAAAAAAGACATGGTTGGAGACATCTATCGAAGATGGAATAGAAATTCAGGAACCGGATTCTCTGGAGGATTCTCTGGATAGTTTAAGCTGCGGTTCCGCGTAGCCTGCACAGATCACTGGCGAAGCATTCAAAAAGAGAGAAAATCAGTATTTATTAAAGCAAGTATTCTGGAATTAGAGCAGGACGAAGCGGTAATGAATGAATTTATCAACGCTGAATGACCAGTGTGTAAGTGTTATTACGCTGGCGATTAGCAAGTGGATCCGCGAGACCCTAAAAATGAGGCCTTACCAGATTGAGCAAAATATATCAATTTGGTTAGGCTTTTTTTGCGTTGCCTGGCGGGCGGTTTA
>JAJPXE010000159.1:0-9933 GCA_021205645.1 Candidatus Gastranaerophilales bacterium
CGATGAATTCTCTTTTTTTTCTAAATATAGATGTCGGCAACTAGCTATTTTCCCGAAACTGGGACACGATTATTATCTTGTTCGGGATGACTCTGCCGAGTCCGTGATTGAGTATCACGGACGAGAGGGGAGGGTGGATAATCAAAAAAGAGAACCCAACATCCGATGAATTCTCTTTTTTTTCTAAATATAGATGTCGGCAACTAGCTATTTTCCCGGGCAGTGACCCGCCAAGTATCTTCACCTCAATGAGTCTTTACGACCGTGTTCGGGATGGGAACGGGTGTTTTCCTCACGATTGGTCACCGACAAATCTGTTCTCGCCTGCTCAATGAGTCGGGCTAAGCACATAATTTGTGCGTTGAAAGTTGCATAAAGATTATAAACTATAAATTTGAATTTAACGCAATCACCTAACCAATTTATCAGACATTGTTTGATAAATTTTAGGAAAAGCCCTCGTCCTATTAGTATCCGTCGACTGAAAATGTTGCCATTCTTACATCTCGGACCTATCAACGTTGTAATCTGCAACGGGACTTACTAGCTTATGCTATGAGAGATCTCATCTTACGGTGGGCTTCGTACTTATATGCTTTCAGCACTTATCCGCTTGGAACACAGCTACCGGGCGTTTACTCCTGGCGGAATAACCCGTACACTGGCGGTTCCCTCTTCCCGGTCCTCTCGTACTAAGGAAGACTCCGTTCAAATCTCTTGCGCGTATACCGGATATGGACCGAACTGTCTCACGACGTTCTGAACCCAGCTCGCGTGCCGCTTTAATGGGCGAACAGCCCAACCCTTGGAACGTACTACCGCTCCAGGATGCGACGAGCCGACATCGAGGTGCCAAACCTCCCCGTCGATGTGGACTCTTGGGGGAGATAAGCCTGTTATCCCTATGGTAACTTTTATCCGATGAGCGATGGCCCTTCCATGCAGAACCACCGGATCACTATATCCTGCTTTCGCACCTGCTCGACTTGTAGGTCTCACAGTCAAGCTCCCTTTTGCTATTGCACTCAATGGTTGATTTCCGACCAACCTGAGGGAACCTTTGAACGCCTCCGTTACTTTTTAGGAGGCGACCGCCCCAGTCAAACTGCCTACCAGAAACTGTTCCCTGCCCTGTTGTTAGAGGGATCAGGGTTAGAATTCAAATTATTACAGAGTGGTATCTCAACGATGACTCCACAAAGACTGACGTCCCTGCTTCAAAGTCTCCCACCTATACTGCACAATAAGAACCCGAATTCAATTTCAAGCTACAGTAAAGCTCAATAGGGTCTTTCTGTCCTGGTACACGTAATCCGTATCTTCACGGATAATCCAATTTCGCCGAGCCTCTCGCCGAGACAGCGCCCAAATCGTTACGCCATTCGTGCGGGTCAGAACTTACCTGACAAGGAATTTCGCTACCTTAGGACCGTTATAGTTACGGCCGCCGTTCATCGGGGCTTAGTTTCAGAGCTTCGACCGAAGTCTAACCCTTCCACGTAACCTTCCGACACCGGGCAGGCGTCAGCCCCTATACATCGTCTTAATCGACTTAGCAGAGACCTATGTTTTTGGTAAACAGTCGCTTGGGCCTATTCACTGCGACCCTATCAAGCTCCAGCAGCAAGTGCCTTCACTCTACCAGGGTACCTCTTCTCCCGAAGTTACGAGGTGATTTTGCCGAGTTCCTTAGCGAGAGTTGTCTCGCGCACCTTAGTATTCTCTACCAACCTACCTGTGGCGGTTTACGGTACGGATACCTGATATTCTCGATTGCGAAGATTTTCTTGGCAGTGTGGAATCAACACCTTCAGCTCCGTAGAGCCTCCTTGTAACGCCTCACTTTATAACGAATAAGCGGATTTTCCTACTTATTCTGGCTACACGCTTAAACAGTCACTTCCGATCGACTGCGTGCCTATCCTCCTGCGTCCCTCCGCATCTGATAACGAATAACAGATAGTTCAGGAATATCAACCTGATGTCCATCGACTACGCCTTTCGGCCTTATCTTAGGATCCGACTAACCCCTCGCGGACGAGCCTGCCGAGGGAAACCTTAGGTTTTCGGTGCATTGGATTCTCACCAATGTTTACGCTACTTATGCCGACATTCTCACTTCTGCTTCGTCCATCAGTCCTTACGGTCTAACTTCACTCTACAACAGAACGCTCCCCTACCCAGTAAGTAAACTTACTGACACGGTTTCGGTTATATACTTGAGTCCCGGTGTATTTTCGGCGCGGAGTCACTTGACCAGTGAGCTATTACGCACTCTTTCAAGGAATTGCTGCTTCTGAGCCAACCTCCTGGTTGTCACAGTAACTCTACCTCCTTAACCACTTAGTATATATTAGGGACCTTAACCGGTGTTCTGGGCTGTTTCCCTCTTGGCCATGGATCTTATCACTCATAGCCTCACTGCCAGACAATAACATTACAGGCATTCGGAGTTTGACATTGTTTGGTACAACATTTCGTCGCCCGCACAAAACCAGTGCTCTACCTCCTGCAAGATAAATCTGACGCTGTGCCTAAACGCATTTCGGGGAGAACCAGCTAGCTCTTGGTTCGATTGGCATTTCACCCCTAACCACAACTCATCGTCTGATTTTTCAACATCAGTACGTTCGAACCTCCACGTAGTGTTACCTACGCTTCATTCTGGTCATGGTTAGATCACCAAGGTTCGGGTCTATCACATGTTACTTAACGCTCTATTCAAACTCGATTTCTCTATGGCTCCGGATATTAACTCCTTAACCTCGCAACATAGGATAACTCGCCGGCTCATTCTTCAACAGGCACGCCATAACACTATTAATAGTGCTCTGACTGGTTGTAAGCTAACGGTTTCAGGGTCTATTTCACTCAGCTTCTCACTGTTCTTTTCGCCTTTCCATCACTGTACTCGTTCACTATCGGTCACTGACTAGTATTTAGCCTTACCGGATGGTCCCGGTGGATTCAGACAGGGTTTCACGTGCCCCGCCTTACTCGGGATACTTACAGAAGTTTATTTATTGTCGTTTACAAGGCTGTCACTTTCTATGGCTCAACTTTCCAGTTGAATTTAACTAATAAATAAATTTGTAACTTCTTGAATAATCTACATATTATTCAGCAAGTCCCACAACCCCAATCGCACAACGAATGTAGTCTATCACGTACGAAAGGTTTAGGCTCTTCCGAGTTCGCTCGCCGCTACTATCGGAATCATTGGTTTATTTTCTCTTCGTCCTGTTACTAAGATGTTTCAGTTCACAGGCTTTCCTTCCTAAAGTTATGTATTGGCTTTAGGATTATGAAGTTTTAACTTCATAGGGTTTCCCCATTCGGAATTCTCGGGATCAAGGTCATTTAGCAACTCCCCCGAGCTTATCGCAGCTTTACACGTCCTTCTTCGGCTGTCAATGCCAAGGCATTCCCCATTAGCTCTTTGTAGCTTTACCTAATATTTAGTTAACATTGATGATTACGTTATATCATTTTTTTGTTTAATAACAGTTTATCAAACTTTTACTTTTGATATACGCTTATAATCTTATGCAATTTTCAATGTACAAATTCATTATTCACGCCGGAATATATCCGGACAGCTGAACATTGAAAGCAGAACAGACTGAAAACTATACTTGTTATTCAAGCCTAATCACAGAATAAATGATAGACTAAAAAATCTGTGATGTCAAACAGCTTCGACCTTGGAGTGTGCGCTTCTATGACCAGGTATAAACACCTGCGCAATCAAAGATTGCTTCGCAGTTTCCGCTTACGCCTCAACTGCAACGGTGCTGATATTAAACTACGCTCATAAACTCACCTGCATTTGCCTGCGCAAACGCAGCCTGTTTATTCGCTTCGTTCCGGCTACGCATATCTCCCTAGAAAGGAGGTGATCCAGCCACACCTTCCGGTACGGCTACCTTGTTACGACTTCACCCCAGTCACCAACCCTGCCTTAGGACGCTGCTTCCAAAAGGTTAGCTCACGTACTTCGGGCGTGGTCGACTTCCATGGTGTGACGGGCGGTGTGTACAAGACCCGGGAACGTATTCAACGCAGCGTGCTGATCTGCGTTTACTAGCGATTCCGACTTCATGCACTCGAGTTGCAGAGTGCAATCCGAACTGAGGCTGGTTTTAAGAGATTTGCTCACTCTCGCGAGTTGGCGGCTCGTTGTGCCAACCATTGTAACACGTGTGTAGCCCAAGACATAAGGGGCATGATGATTTGACGTCGTCCCCACCTTCCTCCGGTTTATCACCGGCAGTCTTGCTAGAGAGCAATGTACCAGTATACCGGTACATGCAACTAACAACGAGGGTTGCGCTCGTTGTGGGACTTAACCCAACATCTCACGACACGAGCTGACGACAACCGTGCACCACCTGTCTTAGAGTTCTCCGAAGAGCACCCTCTGCTTTCACAAAGGTTCTCTAGATGTCAAGTCTTGGTAAGGTTCTTCGCGTTGCTTCGAATTAAACCACATGTTCCACCGCTTGTGCGGGTCCCCGTCAATTCCTTTGAGTTTCACACTTGCGTGCGTACTCCCCAGGCGGGATACTTATCGCGTTAGCTGCGGCACTGCAGGGGTCGATACCCGCAACACCTAGTATCCATCGTTTACGGCCAGGACTACTGGGGTATCTAATCCCATTCGCTACCCTGGCTTTCGTTCCTCAGCGTCAATTACGGCCCAGTAAAGCGCTTACGCCACCGATGTTCCTCCTGATATCTACGCATTTCACCGCTACACCAGGAATTCCCTTTACCTCTACCGCATTCAAGTCTGCCAGTATCCGGTGCCGTGCTGAGGTTGAGCCTCAGTATTTAACACCAAACTTAACAAACCGCCTACGAACTCTTTACGCCCAATGATTCCGGACAACGCTTGCACCCTCCGTATTACCGCGGCTGCTGGCACGGAGTTAGCCGGTGCTTCCTCTGTGGGTACCGTCATTATTCGTCCCCACTGACAGAACTTTACACCCCGAAGGGTTTAACATTCACGCGGCATTGCTGCGTCAGGCTTTCGCCCATTGCGCAAAATTCCCTACTGCTGCCTCCCGTAGGAGTATGGGCCGTGTCTCAGTCCCATTGTGGCTGATCATCCTCTCAAACCAGCTACTGATCGTCGCCTTGGTAGTCCATTACACCACCAACAAGCTAATCAGATGCAGGCTCATCCCGGAGCACCGGAGTTTTCAAGAATACTATCTCAAGTACGCTCATATGGGGTATTAGCAGAAGTTTCCCTCTGTTATCCCCCTCTCCAGGGCAGATTTCCTACATATTACTCACCCGTCCGCCACTTATGTATCTCCGAAGAGACCTTATCGTTCGACTTGCATGTATGAAGCATGCCGCCAGCGTTCGTCCTGAGCCAGGATCAAACTCTCCATTGTCAGAAAGTTTATGTCCACGTCTATCAAGGGCTAACTTGATAAACTGCTCGACTTTGTTTTGTCCTTGATTATTACAGCATAACCGCAATCTGCCATTATATCAATAATAGCAAACGCAGCCCCTGCAATAACCTCGTTTTGCGTTGTCTGTCATTTTTTGAATTAACAAGTATTTGTCACATAAAGATATGTGCGTGCTTACATTATAAATAATTAACTCCGCCGGAGCAAAGTATTAATATACAATGTTCGCACTCGTTTTCAGCTATTCTATTTTCAATGTTCGAATAAATATCTTTTTCCACAGCAAAGTATAACTATATCCTTTATGCCTCACTAGTGTCTAATCTCACAACCGATATCCTAATCGGCGCATTATCTATCATATTACTTTAAGTTTTTTTGTCAAGTAATTATTATTTACGCTATTTACAATTCTTAACCCGACTACTCTCGGCTATAATTTTAATGTTCATCGGTGCCCGCCGTTTTAGGGTTTCCCTCTGTGTTCCGAGCACATTATATATGTTACATCATAATTTTTTGAAATCAAGCTGCTTTTTTCATGTTTTTAAGCGTATTCGGGGAATATACGCAAATATTGAATTATAGCGGTTTACAAAACTTCATAAACTATTGACAAACCCCGGAACCATGACAGGCTGTGTGTTCCGGAAACCCGTGCATTACTAATCTTGATATGAATTTATAAATTTGCTATCATGAATACTATGAGTAATGAAATTGAAGAACTGCAAGCAATATTACAAAGTGACCCGTATAATTTTCAGGCAAGACGCACACTTTCTATCGTACTGCTGGACAACGGATTTAATGCGGAAGCTAAACAGCACCTGCTTTACCTTGTCAGAACTTTTCCGGAAAATGCCGAGCTATTATATAATTTGGGAATTGCTTATGAAAAACTGGGAGAATTTGAAAAAGCCGAAAGAGCTTATCTCAGAGCTATTGTAATCTCTCCCGAAACCGATTTCTATTACAATCTGGGCATCACTTATATCGAAATGGAAGAATACGGCAAAGCCATTGTTGCACTTAAACACGTTGTTGAAATTGATACCGATGATGCAAACACTTTCTTTAATATCGGTTTATGTTTTTTTAGAAAAGAAGAATACGAAGTTGCAATAGAATATTTTCAAAAAGCTGCCGAGCTTAATCCGGGTGATGTATTCGCCTATTTTTATACGGCAAACATCCTAAAACAACTCGGACAGCCGGATTTAGCCATAAGACAATATCAAAAAATACTGGAAATCTCTCCTGATTACAGCTGGGCATATTATAATATGGGCTCTATTGCATACGAAGAAGGCAACACCGAAGCCGCTTTGCAATATTTGAAAAGTACTCTGCAATACAATCCGCACGATACAAAAGCTATTATTGTCATGGTTCAAATTTATATTCATCAACTCAGATATACAGAAGCTATGGACACCATCATGCCCGCACTGGAAAACAACCCGCAAAACGGAGATTTATTATATACCTTATCCCAAATTTTTAAAATTAAAGAAGATTTCGAGAACTATGAAAAAGCAATATCAATGTCCTTAACAAATCATCAAACGTTAACGTTTCCACTTGAAAAGGTTAAACTTGAGTATTCAAAGATAAAATCCAAAATGGACGAAATTCGTGCGGAACAGGAAGCGAAAAAAGAATGTTTAGAACAGGAAAGACTTGCCGAATTGCAGAAACAGCAGGTAGAAGAATATTCAAATGAACAGGAAAATGCTCCGCAGGATTATGAAACTACTGTTAATGCTGACGAAATACAAAATGATTTATCTAATACGGAATTAACAGAATAAAGTATGAGTTTGCGGAAAAATTTTAATTTTTCCGCAAACTCCGTGGAACGGTTTCATATGCGGCAGCGGGTGTAAAACGCTGTGCGTTTTACACAGTCTGCCATGCGGCAGAACGACATTACGCTGTCGTGCTGCTGTGCGTTTTACACCCGCTGCCGCATGTCATTTTTTGGATTTTTTCGCATCCTCATATTATTTTTAGAACAATATATATCGGATTATAGGTCAGTTTAATGCCCTCAGGCGACATTTTTTTATATTCGGCTTCAAAATTTCTTAAATCCGCCCTTGTCCACCGCTCATCACTCAATGCATTAACTCCGGTATTTTTTATATGATAAAGAACATCAGATGGCGACTGAAAGTTAAGTTCAATTATTTCTTCCTCCAGAACTTTAATATCATATCCGCTCAATATTGATTTTAATCCGTCTATTGAATAATATTTCAAATTGTTTTTAAGAAGTTTTGAAAGCTGGCAAAAATTACGTTCACCGAACGTTGTAAACATAATTAAACCGTCACTTTCAATATAGTTTTTTAGCTTATTGATAAATCCGGAAAAATCATTAAGCCATTGAAAAGCTGCATTAGATATTATAAGATTGTATTTTTTTTCGGGAATAAAATTTTCAATATCCATATTGATAAAATTAATCTCTTTAGATATGGATTTTATGTAATCGTGGCAGCCGCTTACAATATCAACGGCATCATAGCAGGAATATTTAACCTTTTTATCAAGTATTTTTGTTACAAACCCTGTTCCGCAACCCAGCTCAAGAATATTTTCAAATTCAAACAAATCCGACATGCCGGCTAATTTTTCCGACATGTGCTTTTGTACTATTGCGGATTTGTCATAAGTATCCAGACTCCTGCCAAATCTTTTTTTTATCAATTCTTTTATCATAACAGCTCTGCCCACTTTTTATAAAGCAAAAACGGACAGTGACCGGCATGGATAATCACGGGTGTTTTCCAGTAATTTATCTGGTTATTGTACGGAATAATCCTGTCGCTGTCGGATACTATAGCCTTTGTGAAATTTATTTTTCTGACAGGTTCCCTGTCTTTATATTCCAACATTTTAATGAGTTCTGTTTTTTGGCTTTCGAAAATCCTGTCAGAAAACTTCTCAAACGGAGGAGTGTCTATAAACATTCTTGCCATAAACTTCCCGGCTGAAAGCTCATTGAACCCCTTAACTGTCAGATTATAAATCCTTTCCGGTATACCGTATTTATCGTCGATTACATTTGGAGTACCGCAAATTGCCGTTGCCGATTTTATATCGCCAAAATCAAACAGTTGAGATATCATCACTCCCATTGACCACGCAATGATGTGTTTTTCCGAATACTCATCAAAACTAATATCCGTATCAAGATTGTTGTAGTCATAAAAAACAATCACATCAAAACCGCAGCAATCCAACGATGATACGATAAAATCGTCCATACCCCAACCGTTAAAGAATATGATTAAACTGTTTGAATTTGTATGTTTAAGCCATTTATAATTCATCTTTAACAAAATCTATAAGCGATTTGATACTTTCAAAATCCATGTCAGCCGTAAGCGACAGCCTTAATCTTGAAGTGTTAGGCGGAACCGTCGGCGGTCTTATCGGCATGACATAATATCCCATACTCATAAGCTGCTCGGCAATTTCAACCGTCTTTTTTTCATCCCTGAACACCAGTGGTATTATTTGTGATTCCGATGCGGTTTCTACTCCTGTAGATTTTAAATACTTATGGATACCGATAATAATTTTGGCAAGCTTCATTTTTTGTTCTGAGATATAATCAAGCTTTTCGGTAAGCAGCCATTTTGTCCACGCTATATTTATCGGCGGAATTGAGGTTGAAAATATAAATGAACGCGCTTTATTAATCAAATAGTTGATAATCGTCTTGTTAGAAACAACAAACGCTCCAAAAGAACCTAAAGCCTTGCCGAATGTGGCAGTTACAATATCAACATCAGAATTTCCGTCGGACATGCCTGCAAAGTTATCGTCCATTGTGCAAAATGCGTGCGCCTCATCAAGCATTAAAATCGCATTATATTTTTTCTTTAATTCAACGAGCCTGCTAATATCGGCAACATCACCGTCCATACTGAAAATAGTTTCAGATACTATCAATGCCTTATCATATTTACTTCTGTGTTTTTCAAGCAATTCTTCCAGATGATCGTAATCCAGATGTTTGTATCTGTGGAAATCTGCACCTGATAATTTTATACCGTCAATAATACTGGCATGGTTAAGTTTGTCAGAGAATATTACATCCCCGCCCCGTGCAAGTGTTGATACAACTCCGAGATTACATTGATAACCGGTATTGAATATCAATGCTGCTTCTTTGCCAAATAAATCTGCTAAAACCTGCTCTAAATCTCTGTAAACAGCACTTGTTCCACTTAATAATCTGGCTGATGCCGATGAAAACCGGCAATGAGGATTGTTCAGGAAATCTTCCATAAATTCCTTTGCCAAATCTTCATTTGTACTAAAATTTAAATAATCGTTTGATGATAAATTTAATAATTCACGTCCGTTCATAATAATATTTACTCCGTTTTTTTTTGTAATTTCAGGTATTTGTCTGTACATACCCGATTCTTTCAACTTTTTTAATTCATTCTCGTAACTAACCATGAAATTTACTCTTTCCTTT
>JAJPXE010000159.1:9943-10572 GCA_021205645.1 Candidatus Gastranaerophilales bacterium
TTAATATATTTATTTTTTTATGGAAACCAATCAATTAAAGATTTGCTTAAACCGAATTCTAATTTATATCTTTTAGCCGTCTCACCACCGGTTATTTCTAACAAACTCAAATTATCCTTGATTGGCTCTGCCATAAACTCATTATCTTTATGTACCTTACTGTAACATAAATTGTTGTTAACACATTCAGGAACTTTAACCATGCCATTGTCCGTGAGATATGCAAGACCATGCGTCCTGCACGTTATTCCGCGATATTTATATACGCTGCAAAGGTTATTAATCAAAAACGGACATTTATAGAAAAAGTGAGTAGAAACCCTGTTTTTTTTTATTGAATCTATATTCTGTTTTATTGTTCGTTTCAGATTATCATTAAGGGATCTGAATCCGTTCATTAAATACATCATCTCCAATTGAGTGAACGGATAATCACCAACCTCGCAGCAGGCGGAACAACCCTTTTTACAACATATATAATCAGAATGTTTCTTAAAATACCGTGCGATTTTTTTGTTAAATTCATCTAAAAATTTTTCATATCTTTTTAGCATAATAAGATTATATTAGATAAAAACTTTTTATTCAATCATCAACAGTATATTACAGCGTTTTTAAATACTCAATAA
>JAJPXE010000113.1 GCA_021205645.1 Candidatus Gastranaerophilales bacterium
AGGGGGGGGTAGAAAACCGCACGACAGTCACCTCACCCGAATTTGTAAATTCGCTATCGGCAGACCGTGTCGGCTCCCGGACGGAGACAGTGCAACTGCTTTGCGTTGCACCCGCTCCGCACACCCGCTGCCGCTACTCATTAACAAATTCTGCCCTCTCCGGACGGAGAGGGCGGGTGAAGCAGGAGCGGAGCGGGCAAAGCGGCGGGTACATTACCCCTGCTCATCTTCGTTCAGGCTTAAGACAGCCATAAAAGCTTCCTGCGGAACTTCAACCTTGCCAACCGCTTTCATACGTTTTTTGCCCCGTTTTTGTTTTTCCAACAGCTTGCGTTTTCGTGTTATATCACCGCCGTAACATTTGTCCAGAACACTCTTTCTTAACGCTTTGATATTGGTTCTGGCAATAACCCTGCCGCCGATAGCCGCCTGAATAGGCACCTCAAACATCTGACGGGGGATTATTGTTTTTAGTCTTTCCGTCAATTTTTGACCGATATAAAATGCACTTTCTTCATGACATATCACGGACAGGGCATCAACAATCTCGCCCGCAAGCATTACATCAAGCTTCACAAGCTTTGAACGTTTGTAATCAACAAATTCGTAGTCCAAACTTGCATAACCTTTCGAACGTGATTTTAACCGGTCATAAAAATCAGTAATCACCTCAGATAGCGGCAGATGATAAATTAACTCCGCCCTAACCTTATCAATATAATTCATATTGATAAACATCCCTCTTTTGGTCTGTGCCAGATCCATAAGCGTGCCAACATATTCATTCGGCGTAATAATTGAAACTCTGACATAAGGTTCTTCAATGAAATCCCGATATTGGGCGGGCGGCAGGTTAGCGGGATTATCAATCTCGACGACCTCGCCGTTTGTTTTATGAACCTTATAAATTACGGACGGAGCCGTTGTAACAATAGAAAGATCATACTCTCGCTCAAGCCGTTCTTGAGCAATTTCCATATGAAGCATTCCCAAAAATCCGCACCGGAATCCGAAACCCAGTGCAGATGAAGTTTCAGGCTCAAAAGTTATGCTGCTGTCACTTAATTTGAGCTTTTCAAGAGCCTCTTTTAACTCGTGGTAATCTTCATTATCAACGGGATACATGCCGGAAAATACCATCGGCAAAGCTTCTTTGTACCCTGCCAACGGTTCAGCGGCAGGATTTTCAACATTGACAACCGTATCTCCGACAAACCTTGTTATCTCTTTTATTGAGCCTGCGAAATAACCTACATCACCGCAAACAAGCTCTTTTACGGGAACCCTGTCAGGTGTCAGATATCCGAGTTCGATAATTTCATATTCTTTTCCTGTAGCCATAAACCGAACATTATCCCCGAGCCGCATTTTTCCGTCAACAATTTTGAAAAAACACAGTGTACCTAAATACCGGTCATAGGCACTGTCAAAAACCAATGCCCTGAGCGGTTTATCGGTGGTATCTTCAGGCGGCGGCATAAAATCAACAATCGCCTCCAGTACTTCTTTAATATTTTCACCTGTTTTTGCACTGACAGGAATTGCCATAGAAGCATCTATTCCCAGAGCTTCTTCTATTTCAGCCTTAACCCCTTCGACATCTGCAGACGGTAAATCAATCTTATTAATGACAGGAATTATTTCAAGATTTTGTTCTGCCGCAAGATATACATTTGCCAGTGTTTGAGCTTCCACCCCCTGCGTTGCATCAACAATAAGCAAAGCACCCTCACAGGCTGCAAGCGAACGTGAAACTTCATAAGAAAAATCAACATGCCCGGGGGTATCAATCAGGTTTAGTATATATTCTTTGCCGTCTTTTGCTTTATAATTCATTCTGGCGGCATTAAGCTTGATTGTAATCCCTCTTTCACGTTCGATATCCATTGTATCAAGCAGCTGGTTTTGCATATCACGTTGTGCGACAGTCCCGGTAGCCTCAAGCAGTCTGTCCGCAAGAGTGGACTTGCCGTGGTCTATATGGGCTATTATACAAAAATTCCTGACATTCTCTCTGTATTTCATAAACATATTATATTATAAATAAATACGGTGGGGAAATCTTACAAATTTGCTATTACCACAGTTTTTAGAGTTGCGAGAAAAATTTTAATTTTTTAGCAAACTCTTTGTGCAATTGTTACAAGAATTCGCCTTGATTACAATTATAACGAATTGTAAATATGAATTTGCACGGGCTGAAATTCAGTTATAATTTGCTATATGATAAGATATGATGTGATGTGGTGTGGAGTTATGACGCAAGTTTTATTGGCGGAGATACTTTCTATATATAAGAAGATATTATGAGGAGCTTTACATGAGCGTGAACAGCGTGACAGGAGCCGGCACATCGTCACAACAGACACCGGAATTAAAAAAAACCGATAATCAGGAATCAACTGTTACCAAAACGATATGGTCAAATTATGACAGCGATAAAAATGATGCAATCAAATATGACGAAGCAAACAGCAATTCTCTTTTCTCTCGCTGTGATTTGTCCGGTCTGACAGCCTCTAATATCAAAGCGGACGGACTGAACGTTGATACTGCTGCAATACAGAAAAAAGCAGGATTTAATGCTATAACTAAATTTGCTGAGCTGCTTAACAATTTTAATTCCCAAACAGGCTCTACCACACTAACTTTTGAGGACGGAAAAGTTAATGAGTCAAAAGTAAATAAAGCTGCTCAACAGCTTGACCAAAAAGCAATATCTGATGCAAATTCAGCATCACAAACCGCTAATGAACAACTTGCCAATGCATATCAAACGGCACTCAATGAAGCATATACAGCACTAAGTGAAAGTACAGAAAGTAAAGAAACCGGAAGTGAAGGCGAAACGAGCGGTTTGGATGGTGAAAAAGCTGATGCTAAAGAATTTGATAAAGCACAAAATGTCGAAACAAAATATTATGCCGATAAAGATAAAGATGCAAACAGCAGCGTTGTATACGGTGAAGCATCAAGCGATTTCAGCAAACTGAAAAATTCATTTAAAGATATGGCACCAACAAACGCAGCAGGTGAGGTTAAAGACCTCAAAATCATAAAACAACTCGCTAATTTTAATGTCGATACAGCATATCATAATAATGTTTCAAACTTTAATTTCAACTCCGGCAGTACTAAAAATCAAAGCGATGTAGCAGAGATGAACCAAAAGGTTGAGAATGCAATAAAGGATGCCGCTGATAAAGCAAATAGCAGCGTAGAAACATTATATCAAGAGGCACTGAATAAAGCATATACCGACTATACGGCACTTGGCAAAGATGGGGTAAAAGATAAGATAGACCAACTTAAAACCGAAGAAAAAGCAGCAAAAAAAGCGGAAAGAGCAGCAGAAAAAGCACAAAACGCAGGCTCCGGAAACAGCGGCGTTGGTGCTGCAATAGGTTTGGCTGCATTTAGTACCGTTACCGGAACTTTAGGGAATATATTCGGCGGAACAACACAAACTGTTTTAAATGATATCAGCAGTACTCTTACATCAGCTATGAACAGTACCGGCAGTGTATCTAATACTTCAAATAATGCCGGCGGCAATAGCAATATTACAACCGTAACTGTTAAGAAAAATGATAGTAATACAACTCCTGAATCTGTCGCAAAAGCTAATAATGTATCAGTGTCAGATTTGCAAAAAGCAAACTCTAATCTTATAACCTCAACTCAAAACAACGGCAAAACTACATATTCATTTAATTATGGCAACAGTCAACAATTACAAATAAAAATTCCTCAGGAAACAACCGCCTAAATCGTTGCGATAATATCAAGGTTCGTGTCACAGGTCAACTCTTCATGGGCTATGACCGTCAAATTGTTCATAAACTCCGAGAATATAGAAAACGTCATGTGACGGATCTCCATCGGTACAATAAGGATTATCTCTTTTAAACCTTTCTCTGATGCGATTTTTTCCATTTTCTTTGCAAGCTTGCCGGCTACCTTGCCGTCTACTTTTATTATCGTTTCGTCCTCGGTTTCGGTTAACTTGAACATCTCATCAAGAGTATTACCCGAAAATTCTATCACTCCGACAGCCTCCGGATTTAAAAAACGCTGAGATATATGCTTTGATAACGATAAACGTATCCTGTCCAGCAATCCGTCTTTTGACGGCTCATCCGAAAAATCATTTATCTTTTCAAATATGTAATCGATATCCTTAATTGAAATTCGTTCTCTGATAAGGTTTATCAATATATATTTAAGTTCTGAAAGAGATATGAAATCAGGAATTATATTGTTTATAACAAACGGGTTCCTTTGCTCAACCAGTGATACATAACGGTTTATGTCACTATAGTCTAATAATTCCGATACGTATTTAACAGATACAAATTCAATTGCACGTGCTATGTATTCGACAGGCGTAAAACCGTCCGCCCAAAAATCAGCAGCCTGATTTGAGTCTATCCACCAGATATCTTTACCGGTTATATTATCCCTGACAGATATCACCCCTGACGGTTTTCGGCTCAGTTTTACATCATCTTTGAAAAATGCCGTATGATCAGGCACTGCAGTTGATTTGTATACCTCCAGATTATGAACTTTTATGCTGAATTCATAAGGTGCAAGCGTATCATCGTCCTGAAATACCATTCTCGGGATTACATAACCAAGTTCATCGGTTAGTTTTTGTCTTGATTTAACGGTTTCCGACAATAAGTCGTTCTTATTGTCAGGGCTTACAAAATCAATCAGTTCTTCACTGAGATTTATTGTAAATTTTTCCTCACCGATACGCGAGTACATTATCCCCGGTGATATCTCTTTTACAAGACTTTGTTTCAGCTCATCTAACCTCCTTAATGCTCCCGACATTTGCTCGTTCAATGCCCCTCTGTCAGACCAGTCAACTTTCTCTATCTCCGATTTGATATTCGCAACACGGGCTTTCTGATCTCTTATCTTTGCCGTTATGTCCTTGCATGTTTCATAAGGAGTTAACTGATTGGATAACATTTTTTCCATCTGTGCTTTAAAATTCTTGATATTAACAACCTTATCAAATACTTCTTCCTCATCAGATGCCATCTTTTCACGCATGAATATACAACTGTACATAAACTCATCTTCTTCGGTTTCGACTTCATGAAGTGTGTATAAATCCCAACCCTGAGAGGACATCTCGTTTAACAAATCTTGAAGTTCCTGCCGGTCCTCTGTCGGAACCTCTCTTATAACATATTCCAAATTTCTGTTAAACATGAAATGTCCCTTTCTTTTTAATTCAAATACATAATTATATATTATTTTACACCTTTCAATCTGTCAATAAGTGTGTTTGTAATATCAACTCCGCCGCAAAATACAGCCTTATCACTGATAATTGCATCAAGTTTCTGTTCTACCATTATTTTTGTTGCAACTTCTCTTATTTTAGTAAATACTTCTTGTTCTGTCTTTGCCTGCATTCTCATGTATTCTGCCTGTTTTGATTTCATCTCGGCAGTTACCTTATCCTGAAAATTCTGTTTCTGAACAGGTGATTGAATTGCCTCATATTCTTTTTCTTTGTCAAACATATACTGTTTTATTTCTATAGCTTTTGAGTCAAGTTTCTTTTTTGCGTTAAGTGCAAATGAACAGTTTTCTATAACTTTTTCATAATCAACATAGCCCAGACCTGATGCGAAAACCGCCGAATTTGATATCATTATTGATAAAGTAATCATCAATACTGCAATAAATCTTTTCATAAAAACCCTCCTGTATTTTATTATTGTCATATAAATCACTAGTACATCATATCTCCTACGCCAAAAGTGAAGTAACCGTTTTTGTTGCCATAGGATCCGCATCTTGTGAGCGGAATACCGTAATCAACCGATAGCGGTCCGACCCCCGGAATGTACAGCTTAAGCCCTATACCTGCCGTGATTGCCTCCATCGGTCTGTCATACAGCCTGTCGGATACATACGTTCCGAATACCTTGCCGGCATCAACAAAGAACGTTAAACGCAGGTTCTGGAAAAAATTAACCTTGAGTCTGTCCAAAAACAGAACAGGTGTTGCCAGCTCAACCGTTCCCATCGCAAACCCTTTACCCGTACCGACACCGTTAATTTTGTAACCTCTGATAGTGTAAGGTCCACCCAATCTGAACGCTGTAACCTCGGGCATTTTATCACCGTAAATTCTTCCGCCGGCTTTAGCTGTAAATGACAGAGATGATTTTCTCGCAACAGGGAAGAAGCGTTTAATCATACCGGTGAGTTTCCCGTGGGTTTTGTTAAACTCATCAAGAGCAAAAGCTTGATCAAATCTTGCGGTTGCAAGGACGCCGTTTCTCGGATTAAGTGCGGAATCCCTCGTATCGTAGTTCAGCCCCGGACTGAATGTCAGGAACAATCCCCCCTCAAGCTGTTTCGCACGCTCGGATATGTTGATACCCTTAGCATTGTACATATTAACAATCCTGTGTCTGTCACCCTCTCTTACATCAATATTTTCCACACCAACAGCAAACGTAGTAGCAAGATGCGGATTAGATTTAACTCTGTGTGATATACTTGCCTCAATACCGAGTCTGTCCTCAACAGCTAGAGGTACGTTATAACTGCCGAAATCTCTAAAGAAAATTTTACTCAATAATGACGTATCGGCATTGAGAAAATACGGCTGAAAGAAACTCAGCTCTGCTTGAAAATTCATGTGGTTCTTGACGGTGGTATCGCTCATAATAACACCCGTACCGACCAAACCGCTCAATGATACTCTCTGGTTAAGTCCGCGGAAGTTGTTATCACTTATTCCGAGCGAACCAAAAACACCCGTACTTGAATCAAGACCGCCGCCCACCGATATTGATGCCGTTCTCTGCTCTGTTATCATAATCGTGACATCGTACTTATCAGGGTCATCTGAACATACATCTATGCTCCGGTTAACGTCTTTAAAAGCCTGTGTTGAATAGAGCCGTACCAAATCCTCCTTAATTTGATTTTCGTTATATACCATGCCGGGTTCTGTCAGGACATTACGGGTTATGACGTATTCTTTGGTTTTCTGGTTTCCCGAGATAAGAATTTTGTTGATAGTACCCTCTTTCAGACCTATATTGATAGTTCCGTCAGGATCATCATATATGGTGTCAACTCTTGCCAGAATGTAGCCTTTTGCGGCATAACACTCGTTGATTTTTTCAATAACCGCATTAACTTCCTCAATATTTTGCGGTCTGCCGATAAGCGGGGTAACAAGGGGCATTAACTCTTCCGATGAAATAACGGTGTTGCCGTCAATGGTCACATCGGTCACGGGGATGTTTTCTTCTAATAGTATCTTCAAAGTTATTGTGCCGTCAGAGTTTTCAATGGGGATTGCTTTCATTTTTTCGGTAAAAAAACCGAGTTGATAAATATTCTTTAAATCTCTCTGCACCATATCAGCATCAAACGGGTCGCCTTTGTGCAGCTGCATCTTTGAGATGACAACAGCGGGCTTGATTACGTTTGTGCCCAGTACTTCAATATCTTTAACAATCGGAACTGTTCTTATTGAGGTATCAAAATATGTACTATCAATGTTCTTTTCCTCATCGGAAACAGGCACTTCAAAATCACTCTGTTGACCGTTTATAAGTGTATCGGCACTTACAGGCACAGCCAATGTAAAAAATGCAAAAAGCAATATTAAACTTTTTCTTAATATATCAACTGAGTTCAACGACTCTCTTCCCCAATACTATTATTAATACAAGTTTAACATAATCATGTTCACAGGGCAAAATATTAACTCATTTATATAGATGATTTTTGCCGGAGAAATATTTCTGTCGATTGTAAAGAAATTGTAACAAATAACCTCGCAGCGCAGGGGTAAATGGGGTAAATATGCTGTATTCTAAAATCCGTACGGTCATCACCTCACCCGAAAATCTTACTTTCAGCATAGCGGCAGCGGGTGTCAGCAGAGCTTACACCCGCTGCCGAGCCTCAAGTTGATTTTTTGCCCTCTCCGTTAGGAGAGGGCAAACAGGGGATATAACCTCAAGCGAAAAATTCCCATCCCCTAACGGGGATAGAGCGGAGCCGACAGTGCCAACTGCTTTGCGAGCAACAGCGGGTGTGCCGTTCCGGCACACGATCTGCCGAGCGGAGCGGGTGGGAACTAGTTTTTACTGCCGCTCCCGCAGCACCCGCTCCGCGGGGGGTAAATGTATTGTGTATTAACATTTGTACGGTCATCACCTCACCCGAATTTCTATGTTCGCGAACTCGCTATTCAACGATTGCACCATTATTAATCTTATATATCTTTGCATTTCTTAAAAAATCTTCCTCAAATAACATGGTATCTACGGAAGTTATGATGGTTTGCGTGTCTTTGGATATAGATTTGAGCAGGTAATTTTGTCTTAAATCGTCAAGCTCGGCAAGAACATCATCGAGCAGCAAAATCGGGCTGTAACCGTTTTTTTCAATAATAAGCCCTATTTCCGCAAGTTTGAGTGCAAGAACAATTGTTCTCTGCTGACCCTGCGAAGCGAATTTTGTTGAGTCCTTACCATCCAGATAAAAATAAATATCATCCCTGTGTGGTCCTACACAGGATTGATGTCTTGCTATCTCCTCCGATTTCCTTAACTCTAGCTCCTCTTTTAAATTCCCCGCTATATCAATTATGTCAGAATACGGAAAACTGTACTCCAACGAAAACTCCTCGTTTGCTGAAATTCCCGAGTATTTATACACGGCATGCTTTTTTAACTCCGATAAGAACTTTTGCCGCACAAATATTATGTTTGCTCCGCATACTGCAAGCTGCTCATTATAAACATCAAGCAATGTCATATTTATACCGGTTTCTTTCAAAAGGTTATTTTTTTGTATCCTGATTTTATTGTATTTAGCCAGTCTGTCATCGTGTGCGGGATAAATCTGCGAAATCGCATTGTCAAGCCAGTCACGCCTGTCCTGAGGCGATCCGCGTAACAATAATAAATCCTGCGTCGAAAATAAAACAGTGTTCATTGCGGTTTTGTAGTTCTTCGGGGTGGTCTTAAGCCCGTTAAGTTTTAGGATTTTCTTATTCAAACTATATTCAACAGAAAGCTCAACAGCCGTGTCTGATTTATTTATACTACAATCAAGTGCAAAATTTTCCGTGCCGAATTTTACAAAATCTTTTATATTAGAAGTCCTCGGTGACTTTAAAGACGATAAAAAATATACCCCCTCTAAAATGTTGGTCTTACCCTGAGCGTTTTTACCCGTTATTATAACCTTGTCATAATCTAAATCAAGTAATAAATCACAACAGTTTCTAAAATTCGTCAAATGTAAACCCGTTAGTTTCATAATAAAAATATTATAATAAAAGCATCTGCATGAAAAATGTCAATTTTCGGCAGCTCAAAGTCTCCAACTGCTCAAAAATCATATTATACTCTTTTTTAATCTTGCGGAACGATTTTCGCTCAAAAGGTTCTTCAGTTTCATGATAGCTTGAGCATGGATTTGACAAACACGCGATTCCGATATGTTAACAGTTTCACCGATTTCTTTAAATGTCATGTTCTCATGATAGTAGAGAACCATAATCATTCTTTCTCTTTCAGGCAGTCTTTTCAATGCTTCTTCCAATTGGAGCTTAACATTTTTGTTTTCGTATTCTTCGTGAGGTGTCTTGTGCGAGGAATCCTTAATTGTGTCAATAACTTCCATACTGTCATCTCCGGTTCCCTTTTTATCATAAATAGAAGTAATCGTCGTATCATCGGCAAGTATCCTGTCGACTTTTTCCGGTTCTATTCCGAGCAGCTCTGCAACTTCAGAACTTGTGGCTGGACGTCCGAACTGTTTTTTTAATTGTTCCTGAGCCTCTTTTACATCACGGATTTTACGCCGTACACTCCTTGGCAAAAAGTCCTGTGTACGGATTTTGTCTATAATATTACCTCTTATTCTGACAAGTGCGTAAGTTTCAAATCTGGCACCGCTTCGGGGGGTGTATTTTTCAACGGCATCTATCAATCCCTCTATACCGTAACTTGATATGTCTTCAAATGTGAACGTAGGCGGAAGTGCAACTTTGACACGACCGACAACATATCTTGTAAGATAAATATACTGAACGATGAGGATATCTCTTAATTTTTTATTGCTGTGGTCTTTAAGATATTCCTCCCAGACTTTTACAATTTCATCATCAGAAAGCCGTTTTATATTATTATAACTGCTAAAATTGTTCTCGTTCTCCATCCCGATGCCCAAAAGTGTATTACAT
>JAJPXE010000112.1 GCA_021205645.1 Candidatus Gastranaerophilales bacterium
GGGTGAGGTGATAACCCCCGTTTGCCCTCTCCGGACGGAGAGGGCAGAATTTCTTTGCGAATGAAGCGGCAGACTGTGCTGCACAGCAGCACCCGCTGCTGCATGTCAATTTCGGGATTTTGCCGCACACTCATACTTCAATAGCATTCGTATTATGTTTTCTTTGTGCGGTTTGTCTTTAGAACCGAACTTATATTTGAGAGCTTATTTGTCCCCGAATTATTATTGTTGTAAAATGTTCTCAACAGGGAGTTATATATCAAGATATGAACGACAAAATAGTAATAAGAGGAGCAAGACAACATAACTTACAAAATATATCTCTGGAACTTCCAAAAGATGAACTCATTGTGTTCACGGGTGTATCAGGTTCGGGCAAAAGCTCGCTTGCGTTTGATACTATATTTGCCGAAGGTCAAAGACGTTATGTCGAAAGCCTTTCTACATATGCACGCCAGTTTCTCGGACAAATGGATAAGCCTGATGTTGACTCTATCGACGGACTTACACCCGCTATTTCTATTGACCAGAAATCTACAAGCAATAATCCCCGCTCAACAGTCGGGACGGTCACGGAAATCTATGATTATTTAAGACTGCTTTATGCAAGAGTCGGCACACCGTATTGCCCGAAATGCGGAAATGAAATTAAACCGCAAACTATTGATGAGATAACCGCCTCTATTATGAAACTTGAAACAGGTACTAAAATCCAAATTCTTGCCCCCGTTGTTAATGGTAAAAAAGGCGAGTTTCAATCACTTTTTAACGAACTCAGACAGGAAGGGTTTATCAGGGTCAAAATCGACGGCGAAATCTATAATCTTGACGAGGATGATATTGAACTTGCAAAAACAAAAAAACATAATATTCTGGTTGTGGTTGACAGAATTGTTGTAAAAGATACAGCACAATCAAGAATAGCTGACAGTACACAAATTGCACTGGAAAAATCTGACGGATTAGTGATTGTTGATGCTGCCGGCATAGGCGAGATTACTTACAGTGAAAAATTGGCATGCGAAAATTGCGGAATAAGTTTTGATGAACTCACGCCGAGAATTTTTAGTTTTAACAATCCATACGGAGCCTGTGAAAAATGTTCGGGACTCGGGGTAGATTTCAGGATAGATTCTGATTTAGTTGTTCCTGACAGAACAAAATCACTTGCGCAGGGGGCAATTTATCCGTGGAGCAGAACGGCTAACAGTTATTACTTTGACCTGTTAAGCTGTGTTGCCGAACATTACGGATTTAGCATGGACACTCCGTTTGAAGAACTTACCTCCGAACAGCAAAATATTATCCTCTACGGCTCCGGTACGGAAACATTGAGGATAAGAGTCAAGAGTTTTGGAACAAAAAGATACACAACAAAACTAAGACGGTTTGTCGGAGTAATCCCGTTTTTGATGAAACATTACAATGAAGCTGAGGGAGAATACTGGAGAGAAGAAATTCAAAAGTATATGGTAACGACTCCATGTGAAGCTTGCGACGGCGGGCGTTTGAAACCTTTTCCGCTTGCTGTCAAAATATCCGGTGTAAATATACATGAGTTTTGTACCATGCCGGTCGATGAAGCTTATGAGTTTATTTCAAATCTGTATCTTGATCTTACTGATTTTCAGATAAAAATAGTAAAACAGGTTCTGGACGAAATCAGAGCAAGGTTAAAATTCCTGATTGATGTGGGATTGAGTTATTTAGACCTTGCACGAATGGCAGGAACGTTATCGGGCGGCGAGGCGCAGAGGATAAGACTTGCAACTCAGATAGGAAGCGGTTTGTCAGGAGTATTGTATGTACTTGACGAACCATCTGTCGGACTTCATCAGAAAGATAATGACCGGCTGATTAAAACCCTGATACGTCTTAGAAATCTCGGCAATACTTTAATTGTGGTTGAACATGACGAAGACACAATGCGGAATGCTGATTATCTTGTTGATATCGGAGCAAAAGCGGGGGTTAATGGCGGTAAGATAGTTGCTAAAGGAAAGTTAGATGATATTTTAAATTCCGAAGATTCGCTTACAGGTAAATATCTTTCGGGTGAAAAATTTATCCCTGTTCCTGATAAATTACGTGAAGGCAGCGGAGAGGTTCTGCATATTAAGAATGCTTATAAAAATAATCTTAAGCATATAGATTTAGACATTCCGCTAGGAAAAATCAATGTTCTTACCGGTGTTTCGGGTTCGGGAAAATCAACGCTTATGAATGATATTATCTATCAGTACGCTGTTCATAAACTCAGGGGCAACAAGCCGAAACCTCAGGGTGTAGACGAGATTACCGGGTTTGAGAATATAGATAAAGTAATAGAAGTTGATCAATCGCCGATAGGCAGGACGCCCCGTTCAAACCCGGCAACGTATACCGATGTTTTTACCCCGATAAGAGAGCTTTTTGCCCGTACAAACGAAGCAAAAATGCGGGGGTACAAATCCGGCAGATTTAGTTTTAACGTAAAAGGCGGAAGATGTGAGGCTTGTAAAGGCGACGGACTTTTAAAAATTGAGATGAATTTCTTATCGGATGTTTATGTCAAATGTGATGTTTGCGGCGGAAAAAGATACAACAACGAAACACTTGAAGTCAAATATAAGGGTAAAACCATATATGATGTACTTGAGATGAGTGTAAAAGAAGCATTGGAGTTTTTTGACAGTATCCCGCAGATAAAAAATAAACTTCAAACTTTGAATGATGTTGG
Source organism: Candidatus Gastranaerophilales bacterium (assembly GCA_021205645.1). Classification (GTDB taxonomy): domain Bacteria; phylum Cyanobacteriota; class Vampirovibrionia; order Gastranaerophilales; family Gastranaerophilaceae; genus UBA2883. The sequence goes on from JAJPXE010000112.1 coordinate 2,720, forward strand.
TCTTGATTATATAAAACTCGGTCAGAGTTCGACGACGTTGTCGGGTGGTGAGGCGCAGCGTATCAAGCTTGCTTCGGAGCTAAATAAGCGGGCGACCGGCAAAACGCTTTACCTGCTTGATGAACCGTCTGTCGGTCTGCACTGGGCAGATTTGGACAAGCTCATTAAAATAATACACCGTCTTGCCGATACAGGAAACACAATTTTAATTATTGAACATAATATGGATTTAATAAAAATTGCGGACAACATAATTGATTTAGGTCCGGAAGGCGGCAATGCGGGCGGGCAAATTGTTGCACAGGGCAGCCCATCGTATATTACAAAGGTTCAAAATTCTTATACGGGTCAGTATCTGAAGAAAATCTTAAAAAAACCGCACAAGAAATATTAATGATAAAAATAAAGTCCTCACCCGGGGTAAATGAATTATATTCCGGGGTTTGCATGGTTATCACCTCACCCGCAAGACTAAACTACTTAATTACAAGTCTTGCTGCCATCTCCCTCCAGAGAGGGCTTTTACTTCCTCTCCCCATACGTGGAGGGGAACGGAGCGGGTGCTACTGTGCAGCACAGTCTCCGCGGGGGATGCAATCACCTCACAAAAAATTTTCCCTCTCCTTTTGGGGAGAGGAAAAATCTTTACCCCGGATCCTGTCAGGAGAAGATTAAAACGTTCTAATTCAAAATAATAAAAAAAGCCGTCCGGTTTTCACAGAGCGGCGTTTATTAGGAATAAGAAAAGGAATTATAGGAAATTTTTAGGAAAATTTTGGTTTAGGATTCAAATTATAAATTCAATTTGTACTGTCCTTTTTAAATTTGAGCGGCGATCCTTTCAAATTTTCGGTTGTTTTCTCTGTCTATACCTGTGACCTCATCTTACATCTTACATCTTACGTATTGACATTTTTAATTGTTCCCCCTTGAGGGGAGTTATTATTGTATGATGCGGGCGGAGTAAATCTATGTTTTATGCTCACCGAGCAACCAACCCGCGGATTAAGAGGGGGTATTCATCCCCTCTTCTCCGGAGTTTCGACATTCGTCTTAAAACTCATTTTTTAACTTAAGTGTAATGTACTGTATTTATTGTTTGTGATAATGGTTTAACTTAACCAACTATTAACTGAACAACTTGAATGTTCTTTCAACGTTATCCTTTGCTACCGTTTCTAAGGTTTCCATTTCCTGCTTGATTGCATTACGCTCGGTTTCTAAAGCTGCTAAATCAGTATCGTACTTAGTATCTTTGTTATCTATTTTCTTCATATCAGCTTCATATTGCGCTTCCGCTTTCTTCAGAGCAATTTCATCAGACACTTCCTGCAAGCCTGTATTTGTTGAAACACTTGTTTCAAAGTTTGCAAAATCTTCATCTGTTTCTTTTGCGAATGTGCCGTCTGTATCTGCTTCAACAAGAGTTACATCACCTGAATTAATCAAGTTTGTAATAACTTCTGATACATTTGATGGAGGATTGGTGAGTGATGCTCCGAATGCATCGTGGCATAACTGAGCCCAGTTTAATGCAACTGCTGTAGTAGTGACTTCAGATGCTTCATAGTATGTACTTGCATCTAATGCCTGATAGATTGTATCACCTACTGCAAAATCAGGATAATCCTCTGCATTACTATCTGTTACCGTTATTGCAGTTTTACTTACATATGTTCCGTCACTTGCCGTATATGCTGACGTACCATCGTATACCACCCCTTTAAAGTCAATTGCATAACCTGCTTTCAGAAAATCTGTATAAGAGGAAATATCACTGTATGTTGTGGAACCGTCCGTTGTAAGTATTTTGTATTGAACCTTAGTCTTGTCCAATGCTTCTAAATAGTCCTCATAAACCCGTGTGGACTCGTTAGCCATTTGAAGTTTTTGTGCTTCTAATTTTGCTGCCTTATACTCAATTTGATGCATTCTTGAGGTCAAATCAAGTAATCTTGCTTGCGATGATGATAAACCCATAAGATAACTCCTTTTCCGTGGCGATAATATTCCTGTACTCTCTATATGACGGCATTTTTTTTTCAAACTTTAGCTTTTTAAAGGACATCGTTACATATTGTTACAATTCCTGTAAGCGGCGATATTAGCAAGTTTTGAGTTTGCCGGTGTCAAAATTATATAAAATATTTTAAAAATAAAGGCAATTTTTTATCCTGTATATACTTTATATATATACAGGATAAAATCATACGGGTATACATGGATATATAGGAGAAAAATATTATGGCAAAAGTTTTGATTTCAATGCCGGAGAAATTCTTAGATGAGATTGACGGCGTAGCAGACAACGAAAATCGTTCAAGATCAGAGTTAATCAGAGAAGCTTTGAGAACGTACATTCACAGGAACAGAGTAAGAAATACAGCTTATGCAAGCAAAAATGCAGAACTGTTAGATGCGCTGCTGGATTAGGCAAGGGGAAACTAAAAAAACAATTTAAAAAGGGTTAGCAAGATTGCTAACCCTCTTTTTTTGATGTTTTAACACATGTACAAAATATTAGAACTCAAGTCCTGCTTCTCTTGCGGCATCTGCCAGTGCAGCTATTCTTCCATGATACAGGAAACCGCCTCTATCGAATACGATAGATTTAATTCCAGCTTTCAATGCTTTTTCTGCTACGGATTTTCCGACTGCTTTAGCTGCAGCAATGTTTCCGCCATGACTCAATTCTGCACGTAAATCCTTATCGTTTGATGAGGCAGATGCTAATGTAACGTGCTTTTCATCGTCTATTATTTGTGCATATATATGCTTGGTACTTCTGTAGACAGCCAATCTCGGATATTCAGATGTTCCCGAAAGGTTAATCCTTATTGATTTGTGTCTTTTCTGTACTCTTGGTTTTCTTACTTCTTGTTTAATCATTTTTTCTCCTTTGCCCAATCCTTCTTGCCGTATTACAAGGGACTATGCGGGCGGCTATTTATTATTTAAACCTATTTTTTACCTGCTTTACCGGCTTTACGTCTTACGTATTCACCCTCGTATCTTACGCCCTTGCCTTTGTATACTTCAGGCGGTCTTTTGCTTCTGATAAGAGCGGCTACGTCGCCCACTGATTGTTTATTTGAACCTTTTACGGAAATTTTTGTGTTCGCTTCCACAGAGATGCTTATGCCTGCAGGCGGCTCTATTATTACCGGATGTGAATAGCCCAGCGCCATATTGAGCTTTGAACCCTCCATATTAGCTCTGTAACCTACGCCCTGTATTTCAAGCTTCTTCTCAAAGCCTTTGCTTACACCTTCTATGGCGTTTGCTACAAGGGTTCTTGATAAACCGTGCAATGCACCTGTTTTTCTTTCATTATTCGTCGGCTCTAAGATAATCCGATTATCTTTAACCGTGATTTTTATTTCATCTCTGACGGTTACTGTTTCTGTTCCTTTTGAACCTTTTACCGTTATAGTTTGACCGTCTAATTTAACTTCAACACCTGAAGGTATTTCAACCGGTTTTTTCCCAATACGTGACATATAATTTCTCCTTTATGATTAAAGCGGGTTTTCTGTCAATTGAGCCGCTTATATTGTGTACTTTTTTGATTTACTACCAGACATAGCAAAGAACTTCGCCGCCGAGGTTTTCTTTACGGGCTTTTCTGTCGGTAAGCAATCCCTTACTTGTTGAAACAACAGCTATTCCAAGACCGCCGTATACCTGCGGAATATTTTTAGACTTGCTGTAGTTTCTCAGCCCAGGTCTTGATACTCGCTTTAAGTTCGTTATAACCGGCTTGTTCTTTTCATCATATTTTAATGTAATTGTTAAATACTTGAAACCGCCATCAGTTCTTTCGGAATATTCAGTAATATAACCTTCTGATTTTAGTAATTTAGCCAGTGCAGCTTTTAATTTCGATGACGGCATTTCTACTTCCGGCAAAGAAACCATATTAGCGTTTCTAATTCTTGTCAGCATATCTGCTATAGGATCTGTATTCATATTCTTTTCCTTTTCTTGCGGTGTATAATATCAACCCGAAAAACGGCTTCTGCACGATAATATACAACCATTCTACCCATCTCTTACCGGATTAATTCCTGCTCATTAAAAGCGTATTCCGGCAGTCAGACATTTGCTGCATATATAATATAGCAAACAAATTCTAAAAACAAGTGTTTTAAGCGTTTTATTAAAATATATTAATATATATGATGTTAAACCGCTGCCATTTTGCTCCGGATTTGAGAGGCGGAATCTTCATATCCCGAACGACCCATCAGAGCATAGGTATAATTCTTTGCCTGCTCAACCCCCGGTTGGTTAAACGCATTGATATTGTATAGCTCGCCTGCAATTGCCGTCTGAATTTCCAGCATATAAAGCAGCCGGGCAAGGTTATACTCATTTATTTTAGGAATTGTTATCGTAACGGTCGGTCTTGAATAATCCGATAATGCAACTCTCGTCGAATCCGCTTCGGCATTAATCAGGTCATTTATTGTCTTTCCTCCGAGATATCCAATTCCGGTATATTCAAAAATCTTTGGAATTTCAAGTGTTGTATCAAAATTTTCCACTCTTATGAAAGTTATAACTTTATTATTCGGTCCTTCATTGTAAAGCTGAATTTGTGAGTGTTGATCGGTTACACCAACCGCCTTTATCGGAGTCGGTCCGATATTAACCATTTCTCCGTTATTGTTATATTCTTTGCCCAGTGATTCCGCCCAGAGCTGGACATACCAGTCAGATATGTATTTTAACCTTGATGAATAAGGCATCATAACTGAAAGATTCTTACCTTTTTTAATATCCATAAGATAATGAATAAGTGCATTTTGAGCGGCAATATTCTCTTTGATATCCGTATTTTTAAGGGCTAAGTCCATATCTTTTATACCGTGCATAAGCTCATCAATATCAATACCGACAAGTGCAAACGGAACAAGACCGACTGCCGAAAATACCGAAAAACGTCCGCCTACATCGTCCGGAACAACAAATGTTTTGTAGCCCTCCTGATCAGCTAACTGCCTTAAAATACCCGTTTGTTTATCCGTTGTGGCAACGATATTCTTTCTGTAATCATCTCCCAGCTCTTTTTCAAGCAAATCTTTCACTATCATATATTGTGACATTGTCTCGGCAGTAGAACCGGATTTTGTTATTACATTTACAAGCGTCCTTTTTAAATCAAGCATTCCTAGTAATCCGCCGATGCAATCAGGGTCAATATTATCAAGAAAAAATATTCGCGGCATGCCGTTTCTCTGTTCTTTTGATAAAAGATTCCAGTACGGCTTTAAAAGTGCTTCCGTTACTGCAATTCCGCCCAGAGCAGAACCGCCGATGCCAAGCACCAGTATATTGTCAAATCGTCCCTCTACCATTGAGGCAAATTCTTTTACATACCAGACAGTTTCTTCGTTATATCCCAAATTCATCCATTGAAGCCATTGACCGGGCTTATCTTTTCGCTGATTTAAATCAGCTATGATATTCATTATTGTTTCTTTGTAATTCTCAAATTCTTCCTCAAGATTTAACCCGTTATCCTCACCTATTATACGGGCATCTACATTATTATAGTTGAGCTTTATCATCTATAAACCTTTCAAATTTTAACTTTAAGTACTACCGGTATGCAACAATATATCATATTGTTATATAAAAAAGAGATTTAATAATCAAGAGCCGATATCAATAATACCGGCTCTTGATAAACTTATATTTCAACATTATCGGAAATAATTTCCATTTCTTTAGATGAGCCATAAACGGCGTGGCAGCCGCAATCACAGTACAGAACCTGTCCGGTTGTACCGCTTGATAAGTCTGATGCAAGGTAAAGCCCCGCTCTGCCGACATCTTCAAGTGTAACATTTCTCTTTAATGGTGCCTTTACAACAGCAGCCTTTAACATCCTTGGAAATCCGCTGATACCCATTGCCGCAAGTGTCTTTACCGCACCTGATGACAGGCAGTTTACACGAACTCCGTATTCGCCCATGTCCATTGCAAGATATCTCATCGATGACTCTAATGCCGCCTTTGCAACTCCCATTACATTGTAATTTGATACGACATATTGTGATCCGAGATATGTCAATGCAAGAATTGAGCCGCCCTCATTCATAATCGGCTGAGCATTGCGGCATAATGTAACCAGTGAGTATGCACTGACACCCATTGCGGTATTCCAGCCGTCTAATGATGTATCTATAAATTTACCCGTTAAATCTTCTTTTTTTGCAAAAGCAACTGCATGCACCACAAAATCTATCTTCCCGTATTCTTTTGCACAGGCATCAAAAACCGCTTTTACCTCATCTTCATTTGTTACATCACAGCCCGTAATTATTTTAGCACCGAATCCCTCTGCAATAGGTCTGACTCTTTTTTCCATTGCTTCACCGGCATAAGTAAACGCTATATCCGCACCCGCCTCGTGCAATTGCTTTGCTATACCGTACGCAATACCATGAGTGTTTGATACTCCGAATATAACACCTTTCTTACCTTTCATTAAATCCATATTTATCCCTCTCATTAAACCTAACAGATTTATACTAACAAAAATATTTTTTTTTATCAATAAATATTGACAAAAAAATAATGACTGCCAAAATATGTCTGACAGTCATTATATCTTATTTGATAGTGATAATTTACATTAGAAAGTAAATCTTACACCACCTCCGACATTGTTACCCATAACAGCATCTCTTCCGCCGCTTACAAATGCTGATACATTCTTATAGCCTGCTTCAGCTTCAGCATTGAAAATAGCTTTGCCTGATTTTACCTTTGTTGTGTTATCATTATGCTTGATTATTGCAGCTCCGCCTACTTCAGCTTTAGCACCTACTTTTGCGCCGCCCATGAATTTATGGTTATATTGTAAACCTGCTTTGATATATGGATTTGCCTGTCCCATTTTATCTCCGTTAACTTTTGCGACTTCGCCAACCGCACCGACTCTGCCGGTTGCAGCTAAATCACGGGTTAACGGGAATTTTCTTGCATAAGAAACATCTTCTATAAAGTGAGTGTTTCCTGTTTTGTGTGAATAAGCACTTGATGCTGCAACTTCATTATTACCTTTTGTAAAAGTTCCGCTTATTTTGTAAACAGCTGACGGCATATCCTTTGCACTATACACACCACCATCAACGGTGACCTTGCTGTTATTGTTTACAATACTTGCAACAGGAACTGTTTCACCAGCTTCTTTGTAATTTAAATTTCCGCTGCCGACTTTTCCGTTTACAACTGTACCTTTGTATTGACCTTTATATCTTTTAAGCAAAAGAGTTTTTGCATCTGCTGCTTTATTGTCCATTGCTTTTAAAGTGTCTGCTGCAACAATTCTTTCTGCTGCCTTAACGATATTTTGAGATTGCGCAGCTGCTTTTCCGCCGCCAAATGCTAAAGGTAATGCTATTGCTGCTGCTTTTAAATAAGTTCTGATACTCATAATTAATTATTCCTCCTTAATTCTTTTTAATTACTTGTAATATACTCATC
>JAJPXE010000179.1:0-347 GCA_021205645.1 Candidatus Gastranaerophilales bacterium
TCATTTTCTATATGTATTGTTTGAGCCGACTCTTTTAATATTTCAGCAAGATGAGTTGTATTTGCACTTTTTTTTGAACCGACAACAATCATTAAATCGTTTTTGGCGGCAAGTTCTTTTGCCTCTTTTTGACGCATTGAAGTACTTGAACAGATTGTGTTATGAACACGTAATTCTTTTGATATTGCTGTCAGATAGCTGACTATCTCTGTCAGATTTTCAATTCTTTGAGTTGTTTGGACAACTACTCCAACTTTTTTATGTTTTTTTATTTTTTCTTCATAAGGTTTAAGTTTATCTGATGAGCTTGCAACAACAATATTTTTACTCCATAATTCTGCATTAGC
>JAJPXE010000179.1:357-10203 GCA_021205645.1 Candidatus Gastranaerophilales bacterium
AGCCTTAATTGCAGCGACTTCAGGATGTTCGGATTTGCCGACTATAACAAGAAAATAGTCTTTTTTTGCAAGTTCAATAGCCTGCTGTTGGACTTTTTTAACGTCAAGACAGGTCAAATCAACTACTTCGTACCCTGCGTTTTTAATATTTTCAAAATCTTTAGGAGAGGCACCGTGACTTCTGATTACACAAATTCCGTCACCTTTTTCCGGCAGTTTGCTTATGGTTTTTATCCCTAATTCATCCAATTCCTGTATTACCTGTGTGTTATGTATAAGCTCACCAAGCACACAGATATTCTTATCCGGATTATCCGCCTTTAGCTTTTTTACAGTATCCACTGCCCGCTTTACGCCGTAACAAAAGCCTGCATATTTTGCTGATTTTATATTTCGTTTTTTCAAATAATGTTTACAACTTTCAATAAGACTGGGGATTTCTCCCTGTGACATTTATTAAACTATAAACATTTTTTGATATCAAGCGATTTTTCTAATAAAACTTGCTTTTGTCTGTCTTGAGATTTTTTGCACTTTTTTATGCAAAAGTGAAAAATATGGCAGCTGCAAAACCTGCTGCAAAGCAATAATATGCAAACGCTCTCAATGAGTATTTTGCGAGAAAATTAAGAAAATATTTAATGCAAAAATATCCGACAACAGCAGAAACAATTGTTCCGATAAGGATATTAGTCCAGTTATATGATAGAAGTTCTGTAATATTGATTTCTTTAAGCGGATAGACAATAGATGCTCCGAGAATAATCGGTATACTTAAAAGAAAAGAGTATCTTGCACAGGCAACTCTGCTTGTTTTGTTAAACATGCCTGCGGCGATAGTCCAGCCTGAGCGTGAAAACCCGGGAAGAACTGCGAATCCTTGTGCAATCGACATTAAAACAGCAGTTTTAAGAGAAACTTTATCGGATTTTTTATTTAATGAGTCGGAATATTTTTCTGCCCCTGAGAGCATTCCACCTGTCACTATCAGCAGCACTCCGACAACAGCGGGCGTCTCCATAAGTCTTTCAGCGGTGTCGTTCATCATTAGAGCGGTTATAATTGTTATAATCGTGCCGATAATTATGTATAGTCCTAATTTTGCGTTATAATCCGAAAAATTTTTAGTTTTAATACCCGTGACAAGTGCATTCCAAATTTCTGAAACTTCTTTCCGAAAAAAAATGAGAACTGCAATAAGTGTTCCGATATGCAGCATCATACTTAGAACAATATCATATGATGAGTTTTCTTTTATCGGGTTATGAGTAATCAGTTGTATGAGATGTGATGTAAATACGAGATGTGCGGAGCTTGACACCGGCAAGAACTCGCTCAATCCCTGAACGATACCCATAATTATAACCTTTAATAATGCAATCATTCATTTTCTCCCGAATTATTCAAAATAACTTGCACAGCAGGATGCCGTTTCCCAGATAGAGATTTTACTAACCTGTGGGATTCGGAGTTTAATTTTCTGATAAATAAATCTTGCCAGAATTTCGCTGCTCGGGCTTATACCTTTAAAATCAACCAATTCGTTTATATCTTTATGGTCAAGCATGTCAAGTACGGATTTAAGAGCTTTTTTGAGCAGTTTATAATCAATGAGAATGTTGCTTTTATTCAATTCAGTTCCCCGAACGAAAGCCTCAACGAGCCAATTATGTCCGTGCTGGTTTTCGCATTCTCCGTCGTAGTTCAGCAGGTGGTGTGCAGCTGAAAAATACAGTTGTGTTTTTATTTCGTACATAAATTCTCCCCATGATTTAGAATATTTATTTGATATTCTCAAATAATTTTACAATAAACATAGTAAATTTGATACAAAAGAACGAATTTGATTGTTTAATTCACCTAGCAAAAATTGAGATAATTAAGAAATGTTAAGCGGCATCCTTTAAAACTGCAATATGTGCATATTTTGCATGTTCAACAACAACTTGAATATGTGGTATTATTAAATAAACAAATCAGATGGTTTTTAAAAAATACGGTTAAATTGCGGTTAAATTGCTTGCATTAAGATATTCAGCAAATATTATAATAAAGGGTGCATAGTGTGCACTCAAATTTAGTCGAATTTAAAAGAGGATTAAATGGCCAAAGATGTAATAGAGATAGAAGGTACCATTTTGGAATCGATGCCGAATGCAATGTTCAGGGTGAAACTTGAAAACGGGCATGAGATACTTGCCCATATTTCGGGAAAAATAAGGAAGAATTTCATTAGAATTTTACCGGGAGACAGGGTGAAAGTTGAAATGACACCATACGATTTATCAAAGGGCAGAATAACTTTCAGACTAAAATAGAAAACAGTAGGAAATAAAGTAAAGGATAAAAAAATGAAAACCAGATCATCAGTAAAACCAATGTGTGACAAATGCAAGGTTATCAGAAGAAAGGGCAGAGTGGCAGTAATCTGTGAAAACCCCAAGCATAAACAAAGACAGGGATAAATTTTGCATGGAGTGCGGGCCGGTTGGGTCAGCCTGACTAAAAGCGTCACGGTATTTGTAAATGACAATTTATAATACAGTTTAAAACAATATTTATACATATCGAGAGTCTGACTTCAAGACTAAAAACAGGAAGTGGAGAGGAAGTATTTATCCCTCTTACTCAAAAAAATCTAACAACCGTTGCGGGAAATCCGGGGTCAATAATAAATCAGGGTATATCCGCAAGCCAAAACAAAAAGGAGAAAAATAAATGGCAAGATTAGTAGGGGTTGATTTACCCCGTAACAAAAGACTGGAAGTTGCATTAACCTATATATACGGTATAGGACCGACAAGAAGCAAGAAAATCCTTGCTGCAACAGGAATTTCACCTGATTTAAGGACGGATGATTTGACTGATGAAGATATCAAGCTGTTGAGAAATGAACTTTCAAACTATCATATAGAAGGTGACCTCAGAAGAGAAGTTTCCATGAACATTAAGCGTTTACAGGAAATAAACTCATATCGGGGAATGCGTCATAAGAGAAACCTACCTTGCAGAGGTCAGAGAACAAAGACTAATGCAAGAACCAGACGCGGCAAAAAAACGGGTCCTATCGCTAAGAAGAAATAATGCAAGTGAGCAGAGAACACCTGCCGAACAAAACAGTTCAACGGATTGTTTTGTATGATGAGGATAACGGTGATAATGAATCGTTAGAGCAGCCGGTAACCCGCTGAGCAAGAGCTGAAAAGACAAAATAAATAAACAAATAATATAAAGGATAAAGAAAATGGCAAGACCACAAAAAACAAAGAAAAAAGAAAAGAAGAATGTATTGCAAGGTGTAGTACATATTCAATCTACCTTTAACAACACGATTGTAACTTCAACAGATACTCAAGGTAATGCAATTGCCTGGGCAACTGCAGGAGCAACCGGTTTTAAAGGAGCAAGAAAAGGTACTCCGTTTGCAGCACAGTCAGCAGCGGAATTAGTTGCTAAAAAGTCAATAGACCAGGGTATGAAAAAAGTAGAAGTTTATATCAAAGGTCCCGGCTCAGGCAGAGAAACTGCTATAAGAGCTATTCAGGCTGCAGGACTGGAAATTACATTAATCAAGGACGTAACACCTATTCCGCATAACGGATGCCGTCCGCCGAAAAAACGCAGAGTTTAATCTGATTAGACAGGCTTAAAAGTAAATAAGCCGGCAATGTAAAACATAGTAACACAAGGGTGAGAGCCCGCAAGGGTCATAGGTGCCTCACCGCAAGACAAAAGGAGAATATACTGTATGGCTAGATATACAGGACCTACAAATAAACTGTTCCGTAACTACGGAGTAAAAGATTTATCAAACAGAAAGTTGACTTCTTCAATGCGACAGAGTGCTTCGGGTCAGCACGGAGCTGTCAGAAAGAAACTTTCCGAGTATGCAATTCACTTGAACGAAAAGCAAAAAATCAGAATGACTTATTTAGTCAGCGAAAAACAATTCGCTAAATACTACAGCGAAGCAGCAAGAAAAAAGGGTGTAACCGGTACCATTTTGTTACAAATCCTTGAATCAAGATTAGATAATGTCTTGTATAAGTCAGGTTTTGGCGTAACACGCAAACAGTCAAGACAAATCGTTAATCACGGTCATGTATTGGTTAACGGCAGAAAAGTTGATATTCCGTCCTACATATTAAAAGCAGGCGATGTCGTTTCTGTTAAGGCTAAAAGCTCAAATTACCTGAAAAATGTTATGGCAACAATAGATTTATCGTGTTCTCCCGCGTGGGTGACCGTTGATAAAGATACGTTGAAAATCACATTCGACAGAGTTCCGGAAAGGGAAGAATTAGATCCTGACTTTAAGGAACAACTTGTAATTGAGTATTACTCTAAATAATCTGATAGGAGAAAATATAATTATGGAATTAGAAATTAAAACTGTTAATACTGCCACAAGTTCAGACGGCTCTCAATATGGTAAATATGTAATCAGCCCTCTGGAAAGAGGTTTTGGTATAACCATAGGTAACTCACTGAGAAGAGTTTTGTTGTCAAGTCTTGAAGGAACAGCGGTTACAGCTGCAAGAATAGAGGGTATAACCCACGAGTACACAGCAATTCCGGGTGTATTGGAAGATGTTGTCGATGTTCTGCTTAATTTCAAAGGATTGGCTATAAAAACCGATTCTAAAGAAGCACAAACTTTAAGAATTGATATAGATAAACCCGGACCTGTGCTTGCAAGTGACATCCAATTACCGGCAGGAGTTAAGATTGTTAACCCGGATTGGCTGATATGTACTATTGCAGAGGGCGGCAGTTTCCACGCTGAAATTACTGTTGAAACGGGCAAAGGTTATGTGCCGAATGATGTTCCGCGCAACAAAGAAGGCGTTGCTATTGATATGTTACCGATAGATGCAACTTTTATGCCTGTCAAACGTGTTAAATATGATGTCGAAAATACACGTGTAGGCGGCTCAATCGATTTTGATAAATTAACAATTGAAATTTGGTCAAACGGTACAGTTGATGTTACAACAGCACTGACTCAGGCTGCTAATCTGCTGATTGAACACTTTGTCCAGATTGCTTCTATATCAGGGCAGGCACCTGTACTTACTTCTTATGAAAAAGCTCCTTCGGATATGATTATTGAAGATGTTGTTGAAGAAGTTTCGGAAGAAGAACCGTCTATTTCCATTGAAGAGTTGGATCTTTCCGTAAGAGCATACAACTGCTTGAAAAGAGCAAGTATCAACTCTATGGCTGAATTATTAAAAAAATCGGAACATGATTTGTTAATAATTAAGAATTTCGGTAAAAAATCGGCAGATGAAGTTATAGAGAAACTACACGAGCACGGATTAGACTTAGCGCCAAATCCTGAGATGGACGAAGACGGTATCCTAATCGGTGATTAGCCGAGGGGTGGTAAATGTTAGAGGTAAAAGTAAGGAGTAAACGTATAAGGGTAAGATGTGATTGAATTTGATGCTGCAATTGCTCCGAAAGCGGACAATAATCTAAAAACAAGAATGTTCTCCGCTTATACAAAAAACAAGTATTTACACCTGAAACCTCAAAGACTCTCGGAAAAAGAAATACAAATAGTAAAAATAATAAGGAAACGAAGAAAATGAGACACCAATGTAAGAAACATACACTTAGCAAAGCTCAAGACCAGAGAAAGGCCTTGCTGCGTTCATTGGCAACCGAACTTTTTGTACATGGTGAGATAAAAACCACTATGGCAAGAGCAAAAGCCCTAAGACCATACGCAGAAGGTATCATCACTCTGGCTAAAAAGGGCGACCTGAACTCTAGAAGACAGGCAGCTAAGTTTATTTATGATAAAGAAACCGGAAAGTATATTGATTTGGAAACATCAGAAGTTTATGAAAAGACCGAAGAAGGTAAAAAGCTTGTTTCTCAGACAGTGTTGAGAAAGTTATTCGGCACAATAAGCAAACAGTATTCGGAACGTAGCGGCGGATATACAAGGATATTCCGTTTGCCGCCAAGACGCGGCGATGCTGTGGAAATGGCATTAATTCAACTGGTATAACAGATGAGATATGCCGTTCAGGTTCAGTATACCGGCAAGAACTATGCAGGCAGCCAAATTCAATTTGAAAACGGTCGTCTGATAGCTCTGCCGACAATACAGGGCGAACTTGAAAAAGCACTTTGCACATTTATAATAGGCAGCCGGTGCGGCGGTGATGATATGACAGCAATCAGCCCGAAAAATCAGGACAAAACACCGGAAAATACTAAAAACTGCATATATAGACCTATAAAAACAGTCTTTTCCGGAAGAACGGACAGAGGTGTTAATTCACTCGGACAGGTTGTACATTTTGATACTGATAAGGAAATTGTTGCTTCAAATCTTATCTATCATGTTAATGAAATCCTGCCGGCGGACATTTCTATCTCGGATTTGAGAACTGTATCACCGGATTTTCACGCACAAAAATCCGCTGTTAGAAGGTGTTACCGGTTTGAATTTGTTAATCGCAGGTTTAAACAGGCTTTTGACGGTGATTTGATAAGAGTGAAATATCCTATTGATATCGACAGAATGAATAAATCATTGAGTTACTTAATCGGTGAGCATGATTTTTCGAGTTTCAAGAGTTCCGGAACGCTTAACCCGAGCAAAGTCTGTATTTTATATCGCGCCTGTGTCGAGAAAAAAAACGACAGAGTTGTACTTGATATAGAGGGAAATCGTTTCCTTTATAACATGGTACGGACAATAGTCGGAACATTGTTTGAGATAGAGGGGCACAATCTAAAGCCTGAACATATGAAGAATGTGTTAGAGGCAAAAGACCGCCGGAAGGCAGGACAAACCGTGAGTCCGTACGGGCTTACACTGATGAAAGTAATATATTAAAATTATACGGAGAATAAAGCATGAACAAAACATATTCAGCAAAACCTCTGGAAGTTGAAAGAAAATGGTATCTGATTGATGCGGAGGGCGAAACATTAGGACGCCTTGCCGTTAAAATTGCTAACATTTTAAGAGGTAAAAACAAACCTGAATACACACCAAACGTTGATACAGGCGATTTTGTCGTTGTTATCAATGCTGAAAAGGTTGTTGTTTCGGGTAATAAAGAAACAGATAAGATTTATTATCACCATACCGGATATCCGGGAGGTTTAAAATCTGCTTCCGTTAAAGAAGTCAGAGAAAAAGATGCAACAAAACTGATTGAAAAAGCAGTGAAAGGTATGTTACAGCACAATACTTTAGGTGCACAGCAGTTCACCAAATTGAAAGTATATACAGGTGCTGAACATCCGCACGCTGCACAGAAACCAATCGTGATAGAAAAGGAGGCTAAATAATGGCTAATGAAGAAATTATTGCTACCGGACGCAGAAAAAATTCTATCGCTATTGTTAAACTTGTAAAGGGAAAAGGTAGAATTTTTGTAAACGGAAAAACTTTGCAAGCTTATATCGGAAACAGACCTGCAGTAGAGATGATGATATACAGACCGCTTGTTTTAACCGAAAATCAGGATAAATATGATGTAAAAGTTAAAGCTGTAGGCGGCGGTGTTGTCGGTCAATCAGGTGCTATTCGCCACGGTATTTCAAGAGCTTTGTTAAAAGCGAATGAAGAATATAAATCAGTACTTCGCTCGGAAGGACTTTTGACACGTGATGCAAGAGTCAAAGAACGTAAAAAATACGGCAGAAAAAGAGCCCGCAAGAGATTTCAATTTTCAAAACGTTAATATACAATGTTTTTATACAAAAAGAGCCGGTATATGCAATATACCGGCTCTTTTATTGTTAACAAGCGGTTTTGTGTGTTATAATTTTATTGATGAATGCAGAGCTTGAACAATCATTAAAACTTGTGCCGCCGCTTCCGGGGTGTTATCTTTATTATGACAAAAACGGTGAAATCATCTATGTCGGTAAAGCTAAAAACCTTAAAAAACGTGTTTCAAGTTATTTCCACAAAAAGCACGATAGGGTTAAGGTTGCCGTTCTTGTTTCAAAAATTGAGAAAATGGAATACATTATAACCGACTCTGAGGTTGAGGCACTCATACTTGAGGCTCATTTAATAAAAAAACACAAACCAAAATACAATATTCTGCTTAAAGATGATAAAAAATATCCGTATTTTTTAATAACAGATGAGGATTATCCGAGAATTATCGTCGTCAGGAAGAAAAATACGAACCCGGAGAAAGGGCGTTATTACGGTCCATACACCAACGGGCGTGCAATGTATTCAACACTTGATTTTTTAAAGAAGATTTTTCCGCTGAAACAGTGTAAAACCCCGAAGTTTTCAAACAGACCATGCCTGTACTATCATATAGGTAAATGTTTAGCACCATGTCAGGGCAAAGTTACTCCGGAGGAGTATAAAAACCTTGTCGCACAGGTTGAGCTGTTTTTGTCGGGCAAACAATCGGAATTGATTAGAAAAATTAAAACACAGATGGAAGAATATGCCCTGAATGAACAGTATGAAAAAGCGGCCCTAATGCGTGACAGTTATATGGATTTACAAAAAACACTTGAACATCAGAAAGTTGTTTATGAAGATACAAGGCTAAACGAAGACGTTATTTCAGTTATATACGAAGATGGAATTTTTGCCGTAACTATACTTTTGATAAGAGAAGGGCGTCTTATTGATAAAAAAGATTTTACATATTTTGTTGAGAATGAGGATAAAAATGAGTTTTTCAAAACATTTTTTCAGGAATATTACTCGGCTCTCATGCTTGAATATCCGGATAAGATTATTGCGCCGGATATGGAATTAATAGGAGATAAACAGTTATATCAGGACTGGCTGGAGGTTATTTCACATAAAAAAATCAAAATTAACTACGGTAAAACAAAGCAGGGAAAGGAGCTTGCATTACTTGCGGCAAAGAATGCCGGAATACTTTATGATAACGCTAAGCTTAAGAAACTTGCGAGTATAAGAAATGATTTTAACGAAGTTGGTGTATATCTTCAGGAAAAATTAAAGCTTGAGAATTTTCCGAACAGGATTGAATGTTATGATATTTCTCACATTCAGGGGACGAATACAGTTGCATCTATGGTTGTATTTCATAACGGTATGCCGAAAAAGACTGCATATAAGAAGTTCAAGGTTAGAGCAACAGAGGGAAAGCCTGACGATTTTTTGTCGATGAAAGAGGTTTTGGAACGCCGGTTATCAAGACTTGGCGGAAAAAACTGGGAAAGACCGGATTTAATAATAATAGATGGCGGGAAAGGTCAGTTGTCATCGGTTATGGAAGTTGCAGAGAATATGGGAATAGAGGGAATAGATTTTATTTCTCTTGCGAAGCGTGAAGAAGAGGTATTTTTGCCTTATCAATCGAAGTCTGTACGTATTCCGATTGAGTCCAATGCGATGTATTTAATCCAGCGGATACGTGATGAAGCACACAGATTTGCGATAACTTATCATCGAGAGCTCCGCTCTAAGTCTCTGAAACACAAAAAATCTTGAATGATTTTGAGTTTGCGGGAAAATTAGAATTTTCCGTCTTAGATTATTCGGGCGAGCAAAACACTACAATCACTTCAAAAGTCGTAAGGCTTTTTGTCGTGATTTGCGTGTTAATTGCTCTTACGGGTCAGGTCGCAGCATATCTGAGCTCTATCGAGTGGCAGCGGGTGTGCGGAGCGGGTGGGAACCAGTTCCCACTGCCGCTCCCGCAAGCGGAGCAGACACAGTCTGCCAAAATCCGCTTCCTGGATTATTCGGGGTTGCTGTAAAAGAGTTAGAACCCCGCCCCCTCAGGACTGGCTTCATCTGCCCTCTCCGTACGGAGAGGGCAGCAAGACTTGTGTTGCGTATGCCGGTGCTGACAGTGCCGACTT
>JAJPXE010000058.1 GCA_021205645.1 Candidatus Gastranaerophilales bacterium
GGTGCATAACCTACCCTGAAATCAGGATTCTGTTCTTTTTTGTATTCAAGCCAGATATTGATGAATTTTTCGGCAAAGTATCCCGCCTCGCGTTTGTATTCTCCGTTATTCCAATTGTTGGTTCGCTTTTCCATCTCGGAAAATATTCTAAATTCCCACTTCAAGTATTCTTTTAAATACTCTTTTTTGAGAATATAAATATTGTAAAGATGTGCATAAGTTCTTTTAAAAACCCTTGTCATTGCAGGAACAAATTCAGGTGTTAAATCCTCTATCGATGTAATCATTGCATCAAGTACATCAGGTTTTCTGCAAATATCCATTTCTTCAATACAGGTAATCTCCGGTAAATTAACCCTGTACGCAGCTGTTTTCCCGCCTGCGTAATAATAATCTTTCGGCGGGATTATGCAGTCAAAATCTTTTAGTTTTGAATAAAAATCCTGACCTTTAAACTTGTCAAAAACATATTTAATATTCTCATACTTAAGAATAAACATTCCGACATCTTCATCAGCGGAGATTTTTGTTAAATCAAAAAGCCGTCTGTAATGACAGAAACCGATATATTCTTCTTCCGCATTATCAAGATAGTTCTTTAATACCCAGTAATGACCGGTATTTTCACTGTAAAACCTGTTTTTGTGAGATATATTATCACCTGTGTTGTCGCATAATAAACAGGTATTTTCAGGATAAAAATACTTTCCGCAAAATATCGGCTCAAATATTTCTGATTTAAAAATCGGAAAATTATCATTATGATAGGTAACAAAAATTTTCAACCTGCCTGCGCTCATCAGAAATCCTATATAACAAATTTTTGTCCGATTTTTTCTTCCGAAACAACTTCATCAAACGGTTTGCGGAGCTTGACCGTTTCGGCATCTTCTGCGGGATATCCCAGTGTAAGCATTGAGATAATACACTGTTCATCACTCAGATTAAGTTCTTTTTTAACTTTTTGGGATAATTCAGGCAAAATTTGGGTAGCTTCATTTCCGATTGCACCGATAACACAGCAGCCAAGCCCCTGTTTTTCCGCTTCAATCGTCATATATGCAGTTGCATAAGTTATCTGTTCGACCGTTCTTAACAATGTGGTTTGAGCTCCTAATAGCGGAGGGTAATATGCCGGTATCTGCATTATTGCCTCAATTCCGCTATCCTGCATGCCTCTTTGTTTCAACACCTCCGAAAAACGCTCTTTTTTCCACGCTCCCATATCTGCCACACATACTATTACCGCATCTGCATATCTTACGTGCGGCTGATTATTTGCCAATTGTGACAAAAGCTCCTTGTTGTTTCTCACAACAATAAAATGCCATGATTGAACATTCATCCACGACGGTGCCATTCGTCCGGCATCAAGCACCTCTTTCAACACTTCATTAGAAATATTTTGTTCTTTATATTTCCTTACTGATTTTCTTGTCTTGATTAAATCCATATTTACTCCTATCTTCCAGAAAGAACAATTGTAAAATCAGAGTTCCCAACACAGAATAATTTTATCGGGTCATATACGTACTGAATTTTACCGATAGCAGGAATTTTCTCTTTTAAATATTTATAGAAACTGTCGGAAACGCTCGTATTATGTGCAATAAACTGTGTATGCGGAAGCCCGCCTGATTGCATCATATTAACCGTATACCCGAGATTGTTAAGTTGCGTTCTTAACTCTTTAGCCTTACCCGCCTGTGACGATGTAAACAGTATTCCCGCAATTAGTTGTGCACTCTTATCAGGATTTGTATCCTCTCTGTATATCAATCTGTTAACAACATCCTGAACTTTGTCCGGGTCAAGTATCCAGTAGCTCAATCCGCCTTTAGAACTCGGTCTGCCGGGGAGCATTGCCACCTGTACACTGCCTTCATCAATTCCTTTTGCCATTGCTGCTAATTGAGATAATTCGTATACCGACATATCTGTTTTTATATATTTTTTTGCTATACCAACAATTTCAGGAATTTTAGAAATAGTCTGCGGGCTTTGCAGTCTTTCGAGCAATCCTCTTAAAAACCATTGCTGCCGCTGTGTTCTGCCGATATCGCCCAATCCGTCATGACGAAATCTTAAATACCCGATTGCCTGTTGACCTGATAATACCTGATTACCCTTTTCAAGATTGATATGCAGCTTGCCGGCATAATCATCATACTTCATTCTTTTTTCCACATAAATCGGTATTCCGCCGATAGCATCTATAACTTCACGTACACCCTCATCATGAATACATATGTACCGTTCTATTTTAATCCCGAGGGTATCTTCAACGGTTTTTTTTGTCATTTCCACTCCGCCAAATGCGTGTGCGGCATTGATTTTATCGGTTCCGTGATTTCCCGGCAGATATACTTTGCTGTCACGAGGGATAGAAATTGCATTTACCGAATGCACAGACGGATCCACATTGATTACTATAATCGTATCGGAACGTGTGCCTTTCCACATATCCGTGCCGTTTCCGTTTGAATCTACACCCAGAAGCAAAATATTCTGCTGACGACCGAATATCGACCAGCTTTTTGTTGAACGGGTATGGGATTTTACGGAATTTCCTATCGCTAAAAGCTGACGTGAAATTATCGTATCTTTTCCAAAAATTCTGACGACTAACGATTCTTTTTGGACAAGCCATAAACCTAATGCCAGTACACAGCACACTCCCAGAACAAACGTTAACAGTGATTTTGCAAAGTTTGAAGTGTATTCTCTCTCTTCCCTTATATGTTTTAAGAAAGCTGTATATTCTTCTTCATTGCGGGAGTGCAATTCTTTTTTATTCATAATTATCTCCGCCTGTATTTATACAGGTTTTTAAACTATCAACTATTCCTCAATTGTATCGTCCACATTGATTGACAAATCAATCTTTGTTTGAGATGTTGTATCCTCAACAGAGATTTCTTCACCCGATACATTTTCATCACTTAAATCATCCTCTTTAGACGGATTAACTATTTTTTCAACAGAAACGACAGTATCATTATCAACAAGGTTTTGCGCTCTAACGCCCGTAGCCGGCCTGCCCTGTTGTGAAATAGAATTTGCTTTTATTCTTGTAACAATACCGTTTGCAGTCACCATCATAACTTCGTCATCTTCTTCTACAATAGTTAGTGCAACCAGTCTTGAAGAAGATGTTTTGAATTTAGCAGCAATAAGTCCTATTCCGCCTCTATTCTGGCTTCTGAATTCTGATAATTTGGTACGTTTTCCGAACCCGTCAGACGTTACTACTAGTAAATCCGCATCATAGCTGTTCGGAACGATATCACAGCCGATAAGAGTGTCACCCTGACGCAGCTTCATTGATGTGACTCCTCTTGCACTTCTTCCCAGCGGTCTTAAATCCGAGATAGGGAACCTTATTGCCATACCGCATGATGTTCCGATAATTATTTCATCATTCGGCCGGGCTAGTTTAACCCAGTTCAATCTATCACCGTCTGTAAGAGAAATTGCTATTATACCGCTTCTTCTTATATTTGCAAAGTTATCAAGCTCTATTCTCTTGATGGAACCGTTTTGAGTCAGCATAAGCAGATTGGTTTCATGCGAGAAATTGCTAACCGGTACAACCGCAGTAATGGTTTCATCCTGACCGATAGGCAGAACATTAACTATCGGAAGTCCTTTTGCCTGACGTCCGCCTTCCGGGAAATCATAAACATTGAGGCTGTATACTACACCTTTGCTGGAGAAGAACAGTACTTTATCGTGCATCATAGCGGTAAAGAAATGTTCAATATCGTCATCTTCTTTTGTTTTCATTCCGCTCTTGCCGCGTGTTGCACGATTTTGGCGCTCAAACGTATCAAGGCTGATACGTTTTAAGTATCCCTGACGGGTTATAAATACTGCCATAGGCGTATTCGGGGTTAAATCCTCAATGGTCACTTCACCCTGTTCCGGCAGAATTTGTGTTTTTCTGTCATCGCCATATTTTTCTTTATCTTCCAGTAATTCCTGTTTAATAATATTAAGCACTTTCTGTCTGTCTGCAAGGATAGCTTCATATTCAGCTATTTTCTTTTGAAGTTCTTCATATTCATTCTTGATTTTATCTTGTTCAAGTCCTGTTAATCTTCTCAATTGCATTTCAAGGATAGCATTAGCCTGATCAACATCAAGCCCGAATTTAGTCATCAAGCCGACTCTTGCATCGTCGGTTGTTTTTGATTTTTTAATCAACTCAATAACTTCATCAAGCGAGCCGAGAGCAATCAGTAAACCCGCCAAAATATGTGCTCTCATTTTAGCTTTTTTGAGATAGAAAATAGTTCTTCTTGTAACGATTTCGACTCTGTGTTCAACAAAAGCACTCAAAACTTCATAGAGGTTCAATAATCGGGGCTGCTGACCGCACAGAGTAACCATATTAACACCAAAAGATGTTGAAAGCTGGGTATATTTGAACAGATTATTTTTAACGACATCAGGATTGGCATCACGCTTAAGCTCAATAACAATACGCATACCAGAACGGTCTGACTCATCTCTGAGGTCTGATATGCCGTTGATTTTTTGTTCTTTGACGAGCTCGGCAATTTTTTCGATTAGCAGAGCTTTGTTAACCTGATAAGGTATTTCAGTAACAACTATAGCCGTTCTGGACTGGCGCCCGCCTCCGCCCGCTATTTCTTCAATAGTAGCAACCGATGACATTTTGATAGAGCCTCTGCCTGTTTCGTAAGCCTGTTTTATATCTCCCAGCCCGATAATTGTAGCAGCAGTTGGGAAATCAGGACCTTTGATATGTTCCATTAACCCTTCAACTGTGATTTGAGGATTATCTATAAGTGCGATAGTACCATCAACAACTTCGCAAAGATTATGAGGAGGGATATTAGTTGCCATACCGACGGCAATACCGGAAACCCCGTTGAGCAAGAGCATAGGCAGTCTGACGGGAAGAACGGAAGGTTCTTGAAGCGAGCCGTCAAAGTTAGGTATAAAATCTACCGTTTCGCAATCAATATCGGCAAGCATGGATGTTGTAATTTTGTGCATACGTGCTTCCGTATAACGCATAGCGGCAGCCCCGTCGCCGTCGACCGAACCAAAATTCCCGTGACCGTCAACCGTCAGGTATCTTGTTGAAAAATCCTGTGCCATGCGAACAAGTGCATCATACACTGCTGTATCACCGTGAGGGTGGTATTTACCCAGAACCTCACCGACTATACGAGCACATTTTTTGAACGGTTTATCAGGGGACATACCAAGCTCATTCATCGCAAATAATATACGTCTGTGTACAGGCTTTAAACCATCGCGTACATCAGGAAGCGCACGACCAACAATTACACTCATTGCATAATCTATATAACATCTCTTCATCTCTTCTCTGATATTAACCGGAACAATTTTACCGTCTTCAAACATATTTTGCTGTGTCAAAATCTTTCTCCTTTTCCCCTGTATATATCTCATATTGTAGCACAAACACCAATGGTGTAAAAGAAAACACTAAAAAATTTACATTTTTTTTACAGACATCATGCTAATTTAAATCAATAACGCTGACCCCGTCGCCGCCTTCGGCATTCTCACCTGCACGATATTTTGCGACATAAGGTGATGTCGATAAAAAATCACGGACAGCGGATTTCATAGCACCTGTTCCATGACCGTGTATGATAAATACAGGAGTTAAATTCGCTAAACTCGCCCTGTCCAGATATGCTTCCAGTTCATCTAAACCGTCCTCAACTCTGTAACCCCGTAAATCCAGCGTGTTCGACATTGCATAACGCTTTAATTTAAAATCTGATGTTGGTTTTACAGGTTTGTGAGATTTTTTTATCAATGATTTATTATAAACTGCCAGTTTATCCTGTTTTATCTTTGTTTTGATATTCCCCATCATAACAAATACATTTTTATTCTTGTCCGGTAAAGAGAGCAGTTCAACTTCCTGATTTAGCTCTTTTACAATAAATATATCGTGAATTTTTGCATTATCCCATTTGATTTCATCATACTTTTCACTTTCTTCAAGCTCACTCAGCTCTCCTCTGAATTTGTGTTCAAGCTTTGCAAGACGAAGATATGATCGCCGTGCTATCTTTTCGGACTGACTCTTTCTTAAACTGTCTAAAATCTCTTTTATTTCTGATTTTGCATCGTCAAGTTCGTTATCAAAACGGGTTTTTATCTGTTTTATTGCTTTATTTTTCGATTTTTTAAACCCGGTCATTTCCTTTTCGTATTTTTTCTTTAAATCTGCTGCTTCTGCACTGGTTTCTTCTGCATCTTTTAAATGTTTAGTCAACTGCCTGTGGGTATCCTGTAATTTTTCCACCACTTCAAGAGAATTATCTTTTTTGTTATGTAAGATATCTTGAGCTTGTTTGACGAGTGATTTATCCAGACCTAAATTAGCGGAAACGGAAATTGCATTACTCAATCCAGGAATTCCGATTACAAGGTTATATGTCGGTTTGAGCGAGTCCGTATCAAATTCCACACAGGCATTTTTAAAGTAATTATCACTGTATTCAAGTGATTTTAACTCACCGTAATGGGTGGTAATGACCGATTGAGCAGAAAGCTTTTTAAACCGGTTGAGTATAACTCTTGCTAACACAGCACCCTCAACGGGATCTGTTCCCGCACATAATTCATCAATAAGTATAAATGTATCGGAATTTGACAGGTTTAAAATATCTATAATGTTTGTCATGTGAGAAGAGAATGTCGACAGGTTTTGAAAAATATTTTGTTCATCTCCGATATCCGCAAAAACATTTTTAAACGGGTAAATACGAGCTTCTGCACACGGCAGAAACATGCCGGACTTTACCATAAGTAAAAACAATCCGATTGTTTTCATTGCTACGGTTTTTCCGCCGGTGTTGGAACCGGTAATTATCATTGATTTGTAATCTTTACCTATCTCAAAATCGTTTTCTACAAGCGTTTCAACCCTGCCGATTAGCAGAGGATGTCGCATTCTCTCCAGTTTGATTATCTTCTTTTCTTCAAGTACCGGCTCTGTTGAGTGAGTTTTAACTGCATATCTCGCTTTTGCAAAATGAAAATCAATCTCGCCGAGTGTTATTATGCTGTTTTTTATCTCGTTTATTTTAGATTTAATCTCTTTACTTAATTCTGTCAGAATATTGATAATTTCTCCGTGTATTTTTGATTTAACTTCGCGGATTTTGTTGTTAAACGGAATAACGGCTGATGGCTCAATATAGAATGTTTTGTTAGTTGCGGAAACATCGTGAATAATTCCTGAGACCTTATTTTTAGATGGTGCTTTAACCTGAAATACTACCCTTTCATCACGTATTGTGTAGATTTGCTCCTGCAAATGTTTATTAAAATCAGGGGAATTAAGGAGTTTTATTACTGTTTCTTTCAGTGCGGTTTCCGTTTCTTTGAGTGAAGAATAAAATCCGCTCAATGTTTGGGTTGCATTGCGACGGACATTGTAATTCTCATCAAAAGTATCAAATATTCTGTCCTCAAAATCTTTGTCGGAATAAAGTTTCAGGCTTGTATTGTATAAAAGTGAGTTTTGTTCTGTGTTTTCTTTCAGAAAATTCTTAACAAGTCTTGAACTTTTTAGAGTTTTTGCAAAATCAATAAGTTCGGTTTCGATAAAGTATTCCGGACGCAAATCGATTGTATCAAGGTTTATAACAAATTCAACAGGAATATCCAGTGCATTGTCAAGGATATTAAGTGCTTCTTTCGTAAAATTAAGCATTGTTTGAATACCGGCAATATCTTTATCGGGCAGCAAATCCGAACACAATCTGCGGGAATAGTCACAGCGTGCAAAATGCGATAATTCTTCAATAATTTTATCGTATTCAAGTGCTTTTAGAGTTTTTTGAAATGCTCCGCCCATAAGTTAAATATACAGTAATAATAATTCAATGTCCATGCTGCGTTATGTGTTTACGGGAAATACCTGTGCATAATCACCTCCTCTCCCCAAAAGGAGAGGGGAAAAAGATAAAAACCCTCTCCGGATAAGCTCCACTTGCCCTCTCCGGACGGAGAGGGCTGAATTTGTTGATGAGCGATAGCGAATTTACAAATTCGGGTGAGGTGATAACCATGCAAACTCCGGAATATAATACATTTACCCCTACGGGTGAGGTGATAACCCATGCGCGAGGAGATTGCACCCCACCCCTACCCCTCTCCCCAAAAGGAGAGGGGAAAAAACATCTACCCCTGCGGAGCAGACAGTGCCGACCGCTTTGCAAGCGGAGCAGGTAAATGCGCGAAAAATTGGGGTAAATACAGAGAGATGTTAAGATTTGTAACATTTGCCGGCATGTTTGAAATCAGAACACCGTTTTTTACTTTATATCCATGTATCCGGATGTAAGACAGGCTTTATAGCAGGCAGCTCAGACACCCGTTTACAAGTGGTACTTATTATAACAGAGAGCCTTTATGTTACCTAAAAAACTTAAATTCCTACAGGTATATAACTTCGACTCTACTATGGCTAAATTCCATACTAATGTCAGCGATAATTTCTATATCAATACCAGCGGACTGACCACAGGCTCTTACTCTACAACAAGTACGGGTGAACAAATCGGTGCCATACTGGGGTCAGCGGCTATCAATTTTGCAGGAGCAGTTGTTGCTGCCAAAATAACTAATAGCGGCTCCAATGCCACGGCAGCCTACTCGCAAGTTTCAAATGCTGCTGCAACTGCTGTTCAATCGCATGCCTCAAATCTGACGACTTTAATTAATAATTTTAGTACAAAATATGGACAATTTGGTCTTACCTTAAATAATGACGGTTCAGTTTCGGGCGGCACATACGCCAGTGTAAAAAATGGCATTGAACAACAGATAAAAACATTGAATGACAGTGTTGCAAATGAAGGTGATGCTGCTAATAACAATACGGCATATCTGAATGCAAAAAGTGCTTATGATGCTGCAGTGCAAAATAAACAATCGCATGATAATTTTATATCCCAAGCGAATAGTATTGCAGCGGCAAATAGCGGAAAAATAACAGTTGCAGGTAGTAATGATGATCGAACAGCCACAGCCACAGAAATTACCCCAGGTGATTTTAAGAAATTTTTATCAGGTGATGATCAGAATGCTAATGACTGGCAAGACAAAGTCAAATCTCTGGGAGTTTATCAGAATGAAGCAGCTGCCAGAAAGCTTGCGGCAGAACAGTTTAATCAGGCGATAAAAGGTGCAAAAGATTTAAGCAGTAAACTTACGAGCGGACAAACTTTTGATGAGGCAATAACTAGTGCAAAAGCAGCTATGGATAATGCCGGTAAGGAAAAAGTTGGTAATGACAGCAATTCTGATTTAACGGCGGCAGGCTATCAAGAACAATTAAACGCTTTAAATGCTAAGCTGGCGAGTCTGGGTTCTGAGGCAGAATTTAATAGTGCCGTAAACGCTATCAAACAAGAAAACGCTAATTATCAAGCAGCCTTGCAAGTACAAAACCAAGAACAAGCAAGCACGGAATGGTCAAATGCCGCAGCCACAGACAAAAAAGCACTCAAAAAGGCAAAGAAAGGCGGACATACCGGAATAAGAGGCTGGTTCTATGATATCACACACAGAGATTCAAAGGACAAAAATGTACAAACCGCTAAAGCGACATATAATAATTCTGCGGCACAAGCTAATACCGAGCAGCAGGCATTATACAATTTATATAACCAAATTCTTTCCTCCGGCTCGTAATAAAATTATAAAATATGAGAATATCAATAAACAACATTCCAAAAAAGCTGTTCAAATCGAACGGCTTTTTTTAGCGGCGATGGGATATTTGCTTCCTGCCCTCTCAGGACAAGCTTCGCCTGCCCTCTCCGGACGGAGAGGGCTGAATTTCTTGCTCGCTCTGCGAGCTTAGAAATTCGGGTGAGGTGATAACCCCGTTTGCCCTCTCCGGACGGAGAGGGCTGAATTTGTTGATGAGCGATAGCGAATTTACAAATTCGGGTGAGGTGATAACCATACAAACTCCGGAATATAATACATTTACCCCT
>JAJPXE010000111.1 GCA_021205645.1 Candidatus Gastranaerophilales bacterium
TCTGACTTTCAACTTCGTTTCAAGTCGATTTTCTGCCCTCTCCGTCCAGAGAGGGTTTTTATCTTTCCCCCTCCCCTGACGGGGAGGGGAGCGGGGCTGGTGCCAATCTGCGAAGCAGTTGGCACTGTCTGCTCCGCGGGGGTGGGGTGCGATTAGCTCAAGCACAGATATCACCTCACCCAAATTTGTAAATTCGCTATCGCTCATTAACAAATTCTGCCCTCTCCGTCCAGAGAGGGCAAACGCGGACAATCACCTCACCTGCAAGACTAAATTGCTGCATTGCAAGTCTTGCTGTCCTCTCCGTCCGGAGAGGGCAGGTGAGTTCGTCCGGAGAGGGCTTTTATCTTTTCCCCCCTCCCCTGACGGGGAGGGGAGCGGAGCGGGTGCTGCTGTGCAGCACAGTCTCCGCAGGGGTGGGGTGCGATTAGAAAATCGCACGACAGTCACATCACCTGCAGGGGTAAATGGATTCTATTCTAAAATCTGCACGGTTATCACCTCACGTACAGATATCACCTCACCCGAAAATCTGGTTCTCGTTCCTCGAACCGATTTTCTGCCCTCTCCGGATGGAGAGGGCAGAGGTAAATTGTATCTTATAAATCTTGTTTTATGAATTCTAACAAAACAGCTAAAATCGCTAAAATTCTTTAAAATTTTTTTGAAAAATTTTGTAAATTTATGTAACAAAATAGCCATTATTATTAACATTTTATTTAAGTTTTTCACCATTGTTGCCGTCATATGAATGTAACACAATAACTATTGTGTTACATTCAACCATTCGGTTTTAATGTGAAAACAAAAAATTTAAACTATAAATAAAGAAAGGATGTGTAGAATGGGACAATTTCGTATATCAGGCTCTACAACAGGCAATACTTATGTCCGGGGAGAGGATGGAAATATTACCTATTTTGACAAGGATGGGAAAAAGATAGCTCAGAGTGTATTCTTAGAACAAGAGGGTGTAAGTTTAAAAGATGGTAAATTTGTCAGGAGTAAAAGTTCCGGTGAACCGGCTAAGCATACAGTTTCGGGTTCAAAAACAGGCAGATATTATACAGTAGATGACGATGGTAAGAAACATTTTTATGCGGCAAACGGAGATCCGATTAACGAAACATATTTTTATCAAAAAGAAAACGAAGCCATTGAGGCAGCAAAATCGAAAAAGAGCGGCGAAACAGGCAAGACTGCAAAAAAGAAAAGTTGGCGGGGTAAGCTCGGTGATGCTGCAAAATCATTCGGAAAAGGTGTTGTAAAATCGGTCACAAAGATGTTTACCGATGAGAACGGTAAATTCAGCTGGAAACAGACCTTAAAAACAGCGGCAACCTGTGCTGCCGTTGTTGCTGTGGGTGCTGCTGTAGTTGCAGCCGGTATTTTAACGGCAGGTGCCGCAACTGCGATAATTGTCGGTGCGGGCATTGCAATGGGTGCCGGAAATATTATAAAAGGTGCTGTTCAATACGGTAATTCAGAAACATATGAAGATAAACTTGCTGCAATAGAAACAATGGGTGAGGGTACCGGTGAAGTCGGTATGGCAATATTGATAAAACGTCCGATGGCAGGCAGCCTGAAAGCTGTTTCTACGGCATCAAAGATTGGAAAGATGGAAGCTCTTGCAAGCGGTTCGGGCAGAACAGTTGCCTCTATAAAAGGTTTTGGTGCCGGCATGAAGACTGTAATCCCGTCGCCTAAGCAGGCATGGGAAGGCACAAAAAATGGAGTGGAAACAGCATACGATGCAGTACGTCATCCTGTGAAAACGACTAAAGCCGCTGTCGAAGCAAGAAGACAAAAGACATGGGAACGTGCAGATATAAAAGAATCTGTTGATGGGGTACGGACACAGGAAGATATTGCTATTGCACGTCAGAAGGTTCAAAACAGCAAACATTTGTCTGCAAAACAGAAAGCCAAATACAATAAAAAACTGGATAAAGTAACTAAAAAGGCACCTCATGAGGATTTAGCGGTATTGAGAAGGCAGGCGGAAGATCCGGCTGCAACACCAAAGCAAAAAGCAGCCGCTCAAAAGAAATATAATGAAGCTCTTAAACGCTCTATGGATAGAGAAGCACTTGAGGCACGGTTGAATGAATTAGAGCCGAAACCGACAGAAACAGGTGAAGCTGTCAAACCGGCAGAGGGTGTGGAAACAACACCGAAAGCGGAAACTGCCGAGGCTGCAAAACCTGCACAAGAAGCTGTTCCGAATGAGGCAACCGTAATAAAAGAACGCATAGCTAAGATTGATAAAATGCAGGAAAACGAGTTTAACACACTTATTAGTCAGTCTGAATTAAAATCTCCAAAAGGTGTCGGAAAACTTTTCGGCAAAAAATCAGAGTATGCTAAAATTGAGGCACGTATAAAATCTGAGGTTAAAAAACCTGAAATTCAAGCAAAATTACTGAAAAAATTAGAGGCTAAAAAACAGCTGCTTGAAGATATCGGTAACTTGAAAAAGCATCCTAAATTTGAAGAATATAAAGAACTTGTAAAAAGAGCAGATGATGAAGTTTCGCTACAGCTGCTTGAAGACAGAATTGCAAAGGATAACGGTTTCTTTACATCAAGGACAAGAAAAGCCGAACGCTCGCAGCTCTACAGAGAAATATTCAAAAAACAGCACAAACTCAATCCTGAAAAATATCCTGATATTGAGCTAAGATTGAAAACGGCGAAAGAAGAAAACCTGATTAAAGATGCTGAAAAAGAAATTCAGGATATCCAAAATCAGCTTAAAAAGGCTGAAAGAAAAGCTAACCCTGACAGAGTTCAGCAGGAGCTTAATGCGGCGGAAAAACGGCTTAATGCTCAGGAAAAAAAGCTGACAGATGCTTTGGAACAACTTGATACTAAAAAAGGTAATGATGTTAAAGCCTATAATGAAAAACGCGATGAAATGTTAGCGAAAATTAATGATATAAGAACAGAAATAAAAGTAAAAAAGGATATGATAAAATCATACAGGGATAACGTACAAACACTCTCTGACAGGGGTGACGAACTTAAAGTTGATCTTACGACCAAACGTACGGTTGTAGAACAATTACAAAAAGAAGAAGCTACTCTTGAAGGAGAAATAAATACCTTAACCGAAAGGTTAAACAAATTAGAAGGAGCAACTAAATTTAGAAATCTCAAAGAAAAACGGAGTATGAACGAAAGGAAAGCTCGACTGAAACAAACTACAAAAGGTCGGCAACAATCGCTGGATGAATTAAAAAATGATATTCAATCAAAAGAAACAGAAATATCCGGAATAGAACAGGATATTCATAATACTGAAGCAAGTAAAATTTATTATGAGGATGAAATTGCAAAATCAGAAGCCGAGCTTGCCGCTCTTAAAGAAAAACTTGGCAATGAACGAAAAAGTATTGGAACTTTGCTAAAACAAAAGAAAAAATTAGAAAGCAGAATATCAAGAACAGAACAAGCTATCGGTAAGAAACATGCAAAACTGGAAGAATTAAAAGCAAAAAAAGCTAATAAAAAGAAAATTAAAGTACTGGAAGACGAACTTGCAGATTTGCGTGCAAATCACGAAAGATATCAATACGAATATGAAGCCTTGAAAACAGAACTGGAGAGCAAACAGGCAGAATTAACAAAAGCTAAAGAAAAGCTTGCTAAAAAGCAAGAAAAACTAAAAGCTATTCATAAGGCAGGCGGTGCATTTTTGGGCGGAGTTGCCGGCGCACAGGCAATCCAAAACGGCGGAGAGGCTGCAGACAGCATGGGCGGTATGCTGGCAGCACTTGCAATGGACGAAGGCGAAGAAGTAACTGATGAAGAATCAGAAGAAGAAGTTATTGAAGATGCTGCCGCTGAAGAAGAATCCATCGAAGAAGAATCCGTCGAAGAGGAAGTTATTGAAGATGTTGCCACAGAAGAAGTTCTCGAAGAAGAAACTGCTGTAGATAGTGTTGATGAAACAAAAAATGACTCATCATCAAGTAGTGATAATTCATCATCAAGCCCAAAAAGCGGTTCCACCGGCAATAACGGTTCTCCTACTGTAACTGACCCGACCGGGGGGAATAATGACGGTAATACAACTGTAAACGGTGATGGTTCTGACCCTAACGTCACAAGGAGACAACCGGTCGGACCACCGCCCCCACGACCAATCAATGAACAACCTGACCCGGAAGAAGATGATGACGACACAATAACGCCAGACGGATTAGAATTTACTATTGATAATTATATAAACGGCAGAGATGAGAATGGTAATCGTACTGAGATTACACCGGCACAGAGAATGATACTGACCAAGCAAATAGAACAGGCACAAACATTAGACGATATTGCCTTGATATATTCCGAAATGCGTTCGTTTAAAGTGTTCAACGGCAGAAAAAATCTCAGAAAAGCTCTGAAACAAAAACGTAAACTTATTGAAGCAAGAGTTGCGAATGATAATGAGAGCAAAATCGAAAAAAGAGGAGAAAAACTCGAAAAAAGAATGAATAAAGTAGAAAAAAATAATGCCAAATACGGCGCAACACCGGATATGAATCTGTCAGGAGTTACTCAACTCAATACTGCGGATATAATCAATCAAGAAGTTCAAAAACCGAACCTGTTCCAAAAATTCGTGTTAGGCAGACAAAACGAAATAGATTTAACCCCTCAAACCGGCCTGTCGGAAAGTGCTGTTGCAGCTGAGTTTGTCGAAGATCCGGTACCTACAGATGTGCAGATACAAACGACGAATTTATCTACCGGTGACAGTCCAATTTTGGCACAGACAGATGCACCACCGACGGAAACAGTAGATATTACGCCGGGTGAAGAATCAGCACAAAATATATCGCAGGTATCGGAAACTGAAACTCCTGTTGAAACTTCTGAAAAACCGTCTGTGGCAATGGTTGATACAGATACAGAGGATGAAAATAAACATAAACTTGATCTCAGTGATGATATGTTTGGAATGGCTTAACAAATAAAAAGCAATAAGGACAAAATATGCGGCAGAATTTATACATTCTGCCGCATATTCTATTCTTTACATTATTTAGTCAGTATATAGCGGTGCAAGTTTCTTCTCCTGCTGAGGAATTACACCTTCTTCAATTGGAAGATACACCCTGTAATCTATTACGGAGAAACAGTTGTCTATACTTTCAATCTCTTTTAATTTGTTATCATCAATGTTACCCGAATCAATCATATCGGCAATAAAACTAAACCTGTCAACATGTTCATTAAATCTGTCTGTGGCATAATCTTTTGCCTGCCATGTTGTTATCAAGAACGGCCAGTCTGAACTCTGGAGAAGTAAATTTTCTCTTGCGAGCTGATTTAGTGCCCTGTGCAACAATTTATCTTCGGGAATTTTTTCATATCTTGAGGCAATTTCCGTTATACGTTTTTCACAGGAATGTATAATCGGCCACATCCATTCCGTTAAATGGTTTTGCCATACATAGAAATGACCGCCCTGTCCCCACGAGCTTTCAGGAATTTGTATTGCTTCTTTTGGAGGATACTTGGTAACATATTCACCGGCTGTCATTCTCTCTATATCCGGTATGTACTGATTGAATTTCTTTATAACCTGCTTGATAAACTCAACCCCTTCAAACCACCAGTGTCCGAATAATTCCGTATCAAACGATACCATTACAAGTCCCTCTTTGCCTGATGCTTTTTTGTAATCGTTCAAAAGGTGGTATATAAGCGTTGTATAGTGATCCGAGTTCTCATTGATTTTGTTCAAAGCAAGTACAGGGTCATAAAGCATTTTATCACCCAGATCCGTAGTAGGTGATGTTATCCTCCAGTAGTGCATTCCTGATTTATCATCTCTTTTGTGGAATTCTCTAAAACATCCGTCCCCCGGGTATCCGTCGGCAGCTGACCATACCTGATAACCGGCTCTGTCGTTTCTGCCCATTACCGCAACCTGTGCATCAGGGAGCCAATATGCAGAGTATGTGTCGTATCCGGTTGCCTCTCTTTCAGGCAAAGGTATATATTCAATATTCCCGTAAACACCGATTACACGTCTGTTTCCGATAGAATTTCCGCCCTCAATAACATGCGATTCAGTAAAGAAATATTCAATATCGTTATTCTGGAGAGT
Source organism: Candidatus Gastranaerophilales bacterium (assembly GCA_021205645.1). Classification (GTDB taxonomy): domain Bacteria; phylum Cyanobacteriota; class Vampirovibrionia; order Gastranaerophilales; family Gastranaerophilaceae; genus UBA2883. Next base: position 6,116 of record JAJPXE010000111.1, read on the forward strand.
GACTTCTATTGCCGGACGCCAGTGTCTTTTGCCGTCACTGCCCGTGTACTCGTAACCCCGCCTGTATGCACATTCAGGAAGCCAGCAGCCTTTTGCTTTTTTGCCAAATAATCTCTTTGTCGTATCAGAACCTACCTTGAACTGTGCATTAAGGTTGTTATCCGTTGCAAGCAGCGGTGAAAATCCATGCGTTGCACCCGAAGTCGTTATTTCTATACAGCCCAAATCCTGATATTTCTTGAAGTGAGTGATTAAATTCATTCCGTATTTGTTAACGAAGTCATCTCTTAACTTGTTCCACAAATCAAAATAGTATTTAGCAAGATACTTCAAATGCTGTGAATGCGGCACATTCGGGTCGGGATATCTGTCTAAATCCTTGGCTACCGCAGCAATTTGAGCATCTATATATTTAAGAAAACCATGCTGCAAATGCTCATCGTTTAATTGTTCCGCTAATATCGGCGTGATACCGACTGTCAATTTTGCCTTGATACCCTCGTCCCATAACTCGGAAATGGCATTCAATAAAGGAACGTATGTTTCTGCCATACATTCATATAAATTCTCTTCTCCGAATGGCCACATTCCCGCTTTACGATAGTACGGCAAATGGCTGTGTAACATAAATACAAATTGTCCTACTGACATGTCTGCCTCCATGGTTTTTAGTGTTCATAATTAAATAATGTACAATTCTATTTTATACAATATCCTCATTTTAAGTATAGTATAAATGTTTAAAAAATATAATACTGAAGGATTAATTCTGCTGAATGTTGTTACAAAAATTAACGTAATTTTTTTGTAAATTTTTATTAAAATTATATATACGATTGTAATATTCAAACTATACAGGCATGCCGGTCATGAGTTTGCTTTTCGGCGAGTACTCGTTACGGCTTTCGTTTACCGGACTATCGTCCGTCCTGAATTTCGCGTCTTAGATTATTCGGGGTTGCTGCAAAAGAATTAGTACCCTGCCCTCTCCGGACGGAGAGGGCAGAATTTCTTGCTCGCTCTGCGAGCTTAGAAATTCAAGCGAGGTGATACCCCCGTTTGCCCTCTCCGGAGCGGGTGGAAACCACTTCCCACTGCCGCACGTCAATCTTGGGATGTTTCCGCACCCTCATTGTCCAATTGAGTTTGCAAATTCTTTATACACATCCATTCTGTATTCGTATGCCGCATCTGATGTATTAAATATATTATTATAAGCGCTTTCAATATCGCCAAAACTTGTACGATTTTCACTTCTCATCATCTGCTCATGGGTGTTAGTATAAGGTGAAAGCGGAAATATATCCGTCATCTGCATATACGTTGGAAGCCTATAGCCGATATCCTCATATGCGTTAAATGCATTTTTAATCCTGTTTAATCTGGTTTCAAAACTTACCCCCCCGCAATCGTTATCATCAGATATAACCGGACCTGCCGCATATTCATCATTCCACTTTTGCTGCCTGAATTCATGCATTACACTGTCAAAATTATCTGCCTTGCCCCAGTCATTGCCGGCAGTCAAACCCATATCGTTAAACCTTGTATCGTTTGTACATTTTTCACCGACAAGAGAAATGTCATTTCGTCCCGTTTTTTTCCTGATTTGACTCGTTATATATTGCATTTGTTTAAAATTCGGAACTCTGCCCTCTCCGCAATAATTACCTATATCATAGCTACCAACATGTTTTGCACTGTCAAAAAATATTGAATCAAATCCGAGTTCTACCGCCCAACAGCAGGCATCAATAAATGCTTTTTCGTCCCTGTCCCAGTTGAACGGACGCCCCTGTACGCTTATCTGACCCTCAGACAGAGGCATTCTTATTCCGGTTTTTAACCCTCTTATATGTGCCAAATCATTAAACGCTTTAACCTGTTCATCATCTCCCATACGTTCTTTGCCCCGGCTTAAATTTCTTGATGTTAGGTTCTTTGATATGCCCGAATGTAAGTCTGCCGAATACAATGAATTATTACCGGTTTTGTTATCATTGCAATTTCCCATAGTCGGGTACAGCTGTGATAAAATAATGCAGTTTGCATAGCTTTTGCCGGACGGCGGAATTGCAGGAAGAAGTTTTATGACATTAAGCAATCCTTCTTGCTTTTCATCACCTTGAGCCAATGCAACGGTGCGGGGATTAATTTCGATATAATTCGCACGCCTGCCCCATTTATCACCGTAGTTCGGTGATAATATATACGACGGGATTTCATAATTATCATTCAGGGTGCAAATACTCTGGATAGCCTGTTCCGGCGTGCGTTTTAGTAAATCCTCAGGATTTGTTGTAACCCATTTTTTGCCGTATAACGTATTATAGGTTTTGCTGTCAGTTTCATCATCTTTATAAATCTGATTTCGTCCCGTTAATATCCAGAATAGTTTTTTTGCGGGCTGTCTGTCGCCGTGATAACCTCTGAAACTAATTGCGGCACGATTGTATGCAGCAATATTTTCTAAACCGTTTTTGATGTATTCACATTCTTTTTGCGGAATTTCATTGTTTTGTTTTTCACTTTTGTACGTATTTGATATACCAATCTGATTGTTTTGATAAATCTTCATATTTAAATTAAAACATCTTTTCAACTGTTTTTGCTATGGTAATGTGAACTTTTGTAACAAAAGTTTATTCTAAAAGTTTTAGAACATGCTTTCCTTGTTATTACTGAAATTGATACAAATTTTAACATTTTAACTAGCAAAAAAAAATTGCCCCGTGCATTATTTGAATAGAGTGTGTATAATGAAAAATACGGTAGATACAGGTGCTAAAAAACTATTTTTCATTTAACGCAGGAAATGTTAACAATTCATTAAAAGAAAGAAAAAATAAATGATTTACTGTAAAATGGAAATAATAACCGGAATGGTATCGGAATAGTTGATGGTGTAAAATGATTACGGAAACAATGGAAACATTTGAATTGACTGATTACAATTTTTATTCAAGCAATCTTGATATGGATGTAATTTCAAACATTGTTGAGTGTTTGAAAGAAATTATTGATGAGGATAAGAAAGAAAAACAACCTTTGTTTTTACATGTAAAAGACGGGTTTATTTTGAATATAGCAAGAAAAGTCGTTCAAGAAAAGAAAAAAACGTTCCTAATCGGTATAACAGGCGAAAGTGCATCAGGTAAAACAGTGTTTGTCGATAATACCATTCAGGCATGTGTAAAAGAAAAAAGAGAAGGTATCTATACGGTTATGCGCTGCGATGATTATTATAAAGATACCTCAAAAGAGCTTTTAGAAGCAGGAAGTTACGAGGAATTGTTCAGATCAGGGTTTAGTTTTGATACGCCTGATGTAATTGATTTGAATTTATTAAGGGAACATTTGCTCTGTCTGAAAGCGGGTACTGCTGTTGTTTCACCGCGCTATGATTTTAAAACGTGTGTATCTGATATTAATGGAGATATCAAAAAACCTGCAAAAGTTATTTTAACGGAAGGGCTGTATGTTTTGAATGAAGAAGTACGTGATGTTATGGATGTCAAAGTTTATGTATTCACTCCGTTAAATGTTATAAAAGACCGTTGGTATAATCGGGCGGCATCCAGAGGTAAAACCGGCAAAGCTGCTGATTTACAGTATGCTGATGTTAACAATACCGCTCAAAAATATATCAGACCAAATTATGAAATTGCCGATTGTATTATTAACGGTATGGTTACTCAGGAATATATTCAAGAGATTACAGACAAGATTTTAAACAAATTATCAGAGGTTTGTTAGCTGAATGGCAGCCCTCGTTACTCTTGTTGGCAACAGTGAAATAATTCGATCTTTTCCTGACTACAGCGTCTTATCTTAAGCATAACCTGTTTTGTGTGTGCCGTTTTTTATCGGGAACAAAAAATACGGTGTATATGTGTA
>JAJPXE010000143.1 GCA_021205645.1 Candidatus Gastranaerophilales bacterium
ATAAGCCTGTCTTGCATTGGCCTTTTTCAGAAGTTCCTTCTGCAAATCGGCAAGTTCCGTCTCAACCTCTTCGACTTTGCTGGCATTGCCGCTGCCGATTACTTTTTCAATGTTCTCCTTCAACATAGTCGTTAGTAATTAGAACGTTTTTCTGATCTTGTTCCTCTAGTTCTTGTTCTATGACCGTATCTGTATCAAAACCAAAATCTCCAAATACTCTAAAGAAGATATCAACTTGTCCACTAGAATCGACCTCTATCTTTTCTATGATCTGTTTAAGTTGAGCGTTAGTCATATTCCTAACGGAAGAAAAATCCTCAATTTTCTTAAAGAGAGATTTTAGAACGTCCTCCACCTCATCAGCCGTCGTTAAATTAGACTCAACGAGTTTTAAGTCTCTCTCTAACTGCTTAAGTCTGTCGTTTACCGGAGTAATCTTTTTTGTAAGTTCCTCTTTTGTGATGAGATCAGATACAAACAAGTCCATGAACTTGTCTTTTTTCTTCCTCAATGAAGTAAGTTCTGATTTTAATTTCTTCTCATAGTCCGCATCTTCATTCTTAGACTTATATACTTTTTTAAACTCACCGATAACATAGGAATATACTTTCTCCTTTTTATTTAAAACCATTGTAAAATAATGATCGAGAACACCAATCAATTCATCTTCATCAACGCTAACGCCATTATCACAATTTTTAGAACTGGCGTTATGTCCAGAGCAAACCCAGCGAGCATAAGTCTTTTTAAAAGTCCTTTCCAATCTCCGGAAAGACCGTCCGCAGTTTTTACACCGTATAAGTGTAGAGAAAAGATGCTTATTACTCTGTCTCCGTTTATCTATATGAAAGGCATTACGTCTCTCTGCAAAAAGTTTTTGTGCCGCTTCAAAAGTTTCATCTGAGACAATCCTTAACTCTTGTTTTTCAGTAATAAGCCATTCTGATTGATCTTTTTTCTCTCTGACACCAGTTAGAAAATCCTTTGTCTCTTGTTTTCCATTAATGATTTTACCAGTATAAATTTCATTATGCAAAATTCTGGCAACTGCAACTTGTTCAAAATTACTACCTCTTTTTGTCTTTAAACCTTTTTCATTGAGCATCTCTGCAATTCTCATATAGCCATAACCGTCTTTTGTATACCACTTAAAAATCTGCTTAACAACCTCTGATTCTTCTTCATTGATCGTTAGGTTAAAATAGTCTCCTTTTGTCTTATTATAACCATATACAAGGTTAGGAACTCGTCCTTTTTTAGCATTTTCCTTTTTACCAAACTTAACTCTTTTACTCATATTAGCACTTTCTTCTTGAGCCAATGCGCCAAAAATTGTAAGCGTAAATTCAGAGTCTCCACTCATTGTCTCCATATTCGCAGTAATGAAAACTACATTAATATTGAGTTCTCTCAGCCGACGGATACTCTGTAAAAGATCAACCGTATTACGAGCCAAACGAGAAATATCCTTTACTGCGACCATCTCAAACATTCCTCGTTCTGCATCTTTCATAAGCCGTAAAAACTGCGTTCTATGCTTAGTGCTTGTTCCGGAAATGCCCTCGTCCGCATACACCTTAACCAGATGATGGCCGTTCTTCTCTGCATACTCCTTAAAAAACTCTTTCTGCGTCTCCAAACTGTTTAACTGATCTTCCTTATCCGTAGAAACTCTACAATAGGCCGCAAAATTCATACATTCACTCTCCTTTAAAAACGTTCTATAACATCTACCTTTATTATATCAGAACAAAAAGAAAAGTCAACCTCTTAGGCCGACTTCGTATTGTTTAAATCGTTCGTTTCCATCTGTCTCTTTAAAATCTCGTCCTCCACCGCTTGTCTCACTCGTTCTTCGTTCGCTTCGATTATCACTTCGAGGAGTTTGTCTGTCAGTACTCGATCTTCGTTAGAGTTATGGAAACGGTATGTAAGTTTTTTCCGCTTCATAGTCTCCTCCGATCGTTATTTAGTTTTCATTACTGTTATGACTTGATTTTTATTGAATGACAAATAATCAAAACAATTTAAACCAATCGGCAAATAACGGAATCTAACGGTAAGTTATAGGAAAATTAAGGAAATCTTAAGAATTTAAAGGTGATTTTTTGCCGTTTTTTTGTAAGCGATCTTTCATATTAAGACTAGAAAGATAAAAAAAATTCAAAGGAGATTAAAAGTTATGGAAAACAAGGAAAAATTTTTAAAAGTTAAAGAGATTTTACGGAGCGCAGGTTATCCATGCAACGTATGGCTGAAGTACGACAAGGAGCGCTTATACTTCGACTTAGACGCACTTTATAAGGCCGCCGAGTTTGAAGTATGGCACTACAAAACAGGAAATATTTCTTATTGTGAGCACTACGGAGAAAAAATCTCCAACTATGCCGCAAGAAATATTACGAATATTTTTGGAAAAGGCGACGTATTTTATGACTTCACAGAGAAAAAAATTTGCACAAAAGGCTATACAAAAAGCGACTTCCGAGACCGTTATTCATACTTAGATATCGCCATCGACACTTTGGCCGAGGAAGTTGAAAAAGCACTCGAAACCATCGAAAAGGAAGAAGTTGCTTAAGCAACTTCTCCTCTTACTACTTACTACATAAGGAGATTAAAAATTATGACAGAACAAAAGCTTTACAGCTACTACGGAAAAAGAAAAACTCAATTCAGAGGAGACGTGTGTATCCATGAATACAAACACAAAAAATTCTTATATGCAAACGGACGAATCATCGCAAGTGCCATCGGAGACGGATATGGTTATGATCTCCGTTATGAGTTTTTAGAACCGAAACAACTCACACAAACGGAAGTCAATTATATCTCAGCATGGACGAAGCATTTAGGACTTTATACCGTTTCCACTAAGACAGATATCAGAGAGTTTTGTAAACCGATCTTTACGAGCGGCAAAATTGTAGATCATCGGATTGAGGAAAATTGGAAAAAACGCAAGCCATACGAGGACGATTTCTCGTTATGGAGAACCACAAAAATTTTTTAGGAGGATAAAGAGTATGAACAGAATATTTACTTACATAAAAACAATTATATTTTGTCTTTTTATGACAGCACCAGCATACGCCGGAACCGTCAGTTTACAGACAGAATGTCCAGTCTATACGATAAGAGACGGAGCAACACTAACAGAGGAAGAACAGAGAGCGATTGATGCAACCATAGGATACTTCTTAGAAAATCCAGACGTTGACCGAGTTGTATTAGATAGCAGAGATTTTCCATCGTTGTCTATTGAATGGTATAACGCCATCAGCGAAAAACTCGATTTTATCAATGAACATTATTGGTATTTAAAAGGAAACGATCAGAATTACATATACTTTGAGAATTACATAACAGCGGCAACTCACAGCAATACAACATATGACTATAAAAGCCATCAAGACCATACAACCATAACAGTAAAAAATTATATGAAAGACTTCCAGACTTTAGAGATAAAAAAATTTGTCGATTACGCATATTTTCTCGTTCCATCTCTCGGAATTTATGACGGTATGGACGAGTTTGAAGCCATCGAAATTCTCAATAATTATGTATGCGATCTTATGGAGTATGATCTTGACTATGAGGCAAAGTATCTCAGCATATTTGAGACACACAAAGGAACATGCGGAGATTATGCACTCCTTTTTAAAGCACTGGCAAGAGGAGCCGGAATTGAAGCATATTCCATAGACAGTCAGACGGAAGAACATAGTTGGAACTCCGTTGTGATTGACGGAACCGAGTATGAAATTGATACTTGTTGGAACGATATGCAGTATTGGGATCGCCATAATATTTATCTGTTATCCAGAGAAAAAACGGCAAATATCACATGTCATAAATTTGTAGAGTATAAGGAGTAAAGAATGTTTAACAAGGCGTTATACAAAGAACATAACGCCAGCTTAGACCATTTTATAACCATTTTTAATGAGAATAAAGATAATTTGATGATGATTTTAAACCCACGTGAGAATTATATGCACGATGGATTGTTTATTGATTTTGACAGCGGACGCACCGCCGGATTTGATTGGACTAAGAGACAAAAAATATGTTTTGAGAAAGGAAAATATAAATATGACGATTTTTTTATTCTAAGCAGGCGTTTAAAGATTAAAAGCAATGAATTTTTTATTGAGACGGACGCAAATGAAGACCATATTTTACTTACAAGCAGTAAAAATTTTGAGAACTCCGAAGAACGAAAAATTCATATAACCAGAGACGGAGAAACCGAATTGATCTCCGTAAAGTATACTGACGAATTTAAAGTATTCTCATATGACAGCATAGAGGACTTTAAAGCATATATAAAACAACAACTTAATAAGGAGGATTAAAAAAAACTATGACAAGACGAAAAACTTCATTTTTTATGGCCGTCGTCCTTTTGATTTGTTCCCTCTTTATCGTAAAATCTTACGCATGGGTAAACGGACAAAATTACATAACCTTAGTATGGGACGACAATGACAACGCACAAGGACTAAGGCCGGAAACAGTCTATATTACTATAAACTCCGGCACTAACTCCGAATGGACAACCGAACTTTTACAAGATGAACCCACGGAGATTACGTCCGGAAACGTAGGACTAGGCGTTGTAAAACTTACAGATGTATCCGGTTATACTCACACTTTAGAGATGATCTCAGAGAACCAGTATACAGCCACATACACACTAACACAGACCACAACTGACGATGACGAGGAAGACAACGAAAACAACACTTCCACAGCCGTCAGAGAGGTTATAACAATCAATCTTACAAACACAATTTACAATTACACCGTTAGCGTCATCGGAACAAAAACATGGGACGATAATGACGACGAGCAAGGCATCAGACCAGATGAAATCACCGTTTACTTATACGCAAACGGAGAGCCGACAGGCGACAGTTATACACTCTCAGAAGCCACAGATTGGGAGTATGAATTCACAGGACTTCCTAAGTATGAAGACGGAGAAGCCATCTCTTACAGTATAAAAGAAGATGTTCCAGATGGATATAACGTTGAATACTTTGAAGAATAAATTTTATTAAAAAAGGAGAAAAAAATATTATGAAAAAATCATCAGTTTTAACCACAGTAGCAGTAGTAGCGGCGGCATCAATTGTAGCATATGCAGCCACAAGAGAAGTAAGCGTTTTAAACCTTACAAACACCCACACCAGCACGATCGCAGACATCTCCGGAGAAAAGATTTGGGACGATGACGACGATCAGGACGGCATCAGACCGGAAAGCGTTGTTGTCCACTTATATGCAGACGGAGTAGACACCGGACAGTCTTACACAATCAGCGCAGATACAGATTGGAAGTATGAATTTACTGATCTTCCAGCATATGCGGACGGCGTTCATATCGAGTACAGCATCGTAGAGGACGAAGTTGACGGTTATAGCGTTTCTTACTCCGATATGATTACGACCACAGAGGAGTATGAAGTTAGCGGAGACAGCGGCGATAGCGGAGACACAGGAGACACAGGAGATAGCGGAGAGACCATTGATTACGACGAAGTTATTGACAGTGTCGATATTACATTTACATGGACAGGAGACACCGCAGAGCTTAGAAATGCGGCATTTAAGGGAACCGGAATAGGAATGTATTTCCAGAAAACAGTCGAATTTAATATAACCAATAGCCAATCAGAAGCGTTTTATATGCTAGGCGACGATAACAGTGTATTCCCAGATGGTACATATACATACACCTTTTCTCCGACATTTAAGGATGGGACAACCGGATTTGTTGTCTATACAGATACAACAGAAAACTTTTATAACATCTATATAACAGTCAATGGAGATTATGACGTTGACGGTTATGAAATCACCACCAGCGGAAACATAAGAGATGGATACACCGTTAACTTTACTTACACAGGTTAAGGAGTAATTTATGCAGGCCGTTAAAAGGATCGCCGTCATTATGGCGGCAATCCTCTCTCTAAATTTTTTAGCATACGCCGTTGAAACTCTCTATACGGAAGACGATTTTATTTTTGAAGATTTAGAGAGTTTTGACGAGCCAGCCACACCCTCCAACGCCACAATGATAACGGCAACTCCGGCCAATGCCACACCCATAACAGCGACGCCATCAGACGCCGTTATGTTGATAGCAACTCCGGCCAACGCCACACCCAAAGACGATTTTGTGATTGTAATTAATTTTACAAATACACTCACAACCAATAAATCAGAGCCAGACGAGACGGAGCCGGAAACACCAAAAACAGACACAGCATCAGACACCGAAGATAAAACGATTGTTGTTGATGGCGGCACCGGAAACGACGGAAGCAGTGAAAATAGCGAAAGCGTTGTTATACTTCCAGAGGAAACGGAAGCAGAGGAGCCAAAGGAAACAGGCACTATCACCGCATACTATGAGCCAAAGAAAACAGAAGTTGACAAATCTTATTATTACATTGATGAAGACAATAAAATTATTGAGATCAATGAGATCAATGAAGTCAATGAAAACGAACTTACAGCCATAGAAGACAGCGGAGACACAGATACAAACACCAGCGGAGTGAATATGCCAAAAACCGGAGATAATTTTGACTATAAAATTATACTCTTACTAATTCCACTTCCAGTCATTTTACTTATAAAAATAAAACGAAAAAGGAGTAGATTGCCATGAAAGTTTTAACGCATAAAGACGTCATGGAACTTTTACAAGTTTCTGACAAGAACGCATACAGACTTTTAAAAAGTAAGGATTGTCCAACTTTTAAGATCGGCAATCAGTACCGTATCTTAGAAGAAGACTTAATCACTTACTTAAAACAAAAGGACGCCGGATAAAACCAGCGTCTTTTTTATTATTACAATAGAAAAACAGAGCCAAAAATCGATTTTTCTCGATCTAAGGTATAATTCCTCACTAAACACCAGAAAAACGAAATTTGACCTTAAAAACATTATTATTACAATAGAGTTGAAAAGATTTAAACCAGACCAACTCTATTATTACAATAGAAAAATAAGGACGATTTTCCGTTTTTCTCGTTTTAAGGTATAATTCCTCACTCAATACAGAAAAAGCCAAAATCACCACAAAAAACATTATTATAACAATAGAATTGAAGCCAAACCACACATTATTATCACCAGAGCGTTTTTAAGGAAGTGTCAGCGTACTTTTCCACTCTTACGACCATTAAAATCGCAAATCCGAAAATTCATTGTGATTATGCACAAAACTCTATATATTTTATTCGTCATTATGCACAATTTTATCTCTTTATATCTATGCAATATGTACAAATTAAACAATAAAAATAAGTTCCGTTTAACACAAGAAGCCTATTTTTTGTGTATTATTTTTCTACTCTTTAAGAGAGCACTTTTTTAATAGAAAAAATACAGCCAAAAATCGACTTTTCTCCTCACAAGGTATAATTTCTCATTAAACACAGAAAAAGCCAAAATCACCACCAAAAACATTATTATTACAATAGAATTGAAGCCAAACCACACACCGCCAACACATTCCATTTTTCCATTTCTTACAGCGCCAAAGAGAGAGGAAACGAGAGTTTCCGATCTCTGCGGAGATGAAAACTCCCTAAAGTTTTCATCGGAGTGGAACCATACAACAACCAACAAAAAACGCCAGACTAAGTCTGACGTATCAATTATCTCTCGCCGTTTCCCTTTCCGATATGTTGAGAAATCGTCTTAGCCGCCCATCGCATATAAGCGATAGCCACTTGACCACAAGCGTTTCCGAGACTATTTACAAGTTGATTTGAGAAGTTCTGTCCGTTCTTTGTATCGTTTGAAAAGACTTCTTGAGACTTACAAATCTTCTCCATGACATCTTTAAAAGCCGGATTGTCTTTCATAAACTGAGCCAATTTTTCCAAAATTTCTTTCTCTGCCATGACGATTATTCACCTCCTTTTTTATCTTCCTTAAAGTTTATCATATCCTCCGGAATTACAACGGAATAGTTAGCATACAATCTTACTGCCCATGTTCCACCTCGTTGAAGTTCCAAACCAGAGTATATAATATTATCATTTTCCTCGAAAACCTCAATGAATTTCTCAGAATTTTTAATATCCTTTTTATCGATGATTTCATCACATTGAAGTTGATCTTTCAATTTTTCCAAGTCTTCCATGATAAAATTTTTCGCCGCATCATAACTCACTTTAATCGTATATGGCGTTTCCAAAAGGAGCCGACGAGCCGGAGAAGAAGCGGTATTTTTCTGAAAACTCATTTTAAAAGTATTAGAGTCATAACTCAAGAGTATATATCCAGATCGTTCCTTTTTCGGCGTCAGTCCTCTTGATGCGTTTTGTCTCTCTCGATTTACTCTCTTAAGTTGATCGAGAGAAAATTGTAAAACAGAATATTCATCTGCACTCATTAACACATATTCTGCATTTTCTTTACTGCATAAACTTTTATTTTTGTCTAAGTATTTCATAGAATTTAAACCTCCTAAATTTTTTAACTACTCCTTAAATAATTACTCGCAATCACATTAATTCGATTATGGCCAAGCGCCCTCGACGCAATCAGCATCGCATTTTTATCATAAGCCACACCTTTAAGATCACTCTTACAATAATAAATTTCATGCCAATTTTTTATATCTTTTATGTCTCGAGCGTTCTCATGATAAACTCTCATACAGTAATCAGATCGGTAAGAGTGGATATCCGCATGACCAGAAACTTTACTCCAAACCAAATTATCACCAGCCGCATTCATTCGATTGACGACAGCCATAACTTCTTCTTCCGTTCCAGTGATCGGAGAAAATCTTTCTCTGCCACCTTTAGTAGCCGTATGAACATGAAGATAAAATTTTCCATCTTCCTCCACAAGATCAGAGCCTTTAAGATGTTCCAACTCTGCCCTCCTCAAGCCAGTACAACGGCAAAAACTGATTAACTCTGCGTTATTTTTTTCTGAAAAATGTTTATCTCTAACGGCCACACCTCGACTTCGTTTAATGTCTTTTCGATGTCTCTCCGGCGTTTTTATGAAATCATCAGAACTCTCACCGTAAAGTTTTCCAATGGCCGAGACCGTCATCTTAATCGTTGAAGCACTCTTATTTTCATCAATTAATTTTTGTAAATATTCATCTGCATAAGAGCGGCACTGAGACAAATTTTTACAACCTTTTTCTTCTCTGCACCAGTTTACAAAATATTTATCATGCCTTAAATACGTTCTGTAAGTGTTCCAAGAATAAATCTTATCCTTAGTCTCATCTTCCTTTAAAATAATTTTCTCACCATTTTTATCCTTAACGACTGAACCATTTTCATCTCTCTGATAAATAATTTTATCGGCCTTTTTCGATTGACCAATGGCCAATTTTCCGTCCAAAGTCTCTTTCATTTGTTGAAAAAGATTTTTCTTTTTTGTTCGATTACGAGCCATAATTCACACCACCTTTATAAATTTTTTTGTTGAGGTATCGAGAGCACGGCGGCACCTTCCACCGCCACAATTTATTTAGAAGTCAGGCAATAGACTTCGAGAAATTTTTAAAAGTTTCTCATCTTTTTTTGAAGTAGAGGAGAGAAGAAGCCGTATCTTCTCTCCTTGTTTTAATTACTCAAATACGATAATATGTTTAAAACTATCGTTGTTTAAAACATTCTTAACGTATTTTTTCTTTGTGTCTGCGTATGTTTTAATCTGAAATCCATTCTGTTTAAGCCACTCAGCGATATGACGCATCGTTGTTCTAGACTCCTCATCTTTGATTGTATATGTATAGATCACTTGTCCGTCTTGGACTTCTCTACACTTCTCCGCAACGACTGTTTCATAAGAAATGAGTTGTTGTTTTTCATCAAGATTCCGAGTAAAAGCCTTTCCATAAAATGAGTTTCTTCCATCATAAACGCACTGCAATTCTGTTTCATTTTTGTTTAATTTTTTCATAGCGACACCTCCTTTTTAATATAGAATCCACAT
>JAJPXE010000228.1 GCA_021205645.1 Candidatus Gastranaerophilales bacterium
TTTTGCCTCACCCCGAATAATCTAAGAAGAAAAATTTTAATTTTTCCGCAAACTCTTAGCAGAATAAAACGATAACTTGAACGGTGATGTTTTTCGGATATAATTAAATAAATACGAGGAAGCGCGCTTGAAAAATTCGTTTTTAACATTCTGGATATTTATAGCACTGGTGGCAGGTATAGTTGTTGGCGCTGTAGTACCTGATTTCGCCGTAAAAATGCACCCTCTTGCTGCAATATTTCTGCGTATGGTGAAGATGATTATTGCACCGCTTTTATTTGCGACGCTTGTTGTCGGAATTGCAGGACACGGCGATGTAAAAAAAATCGGACGGGTAGGGATTAAAACTATTCTTTATTTTGAAATAGTAACGACTCTGGCTCTTTTTATAGGACTTGGAGTGGCGAACCTAACTAATCCCGGGTATGGGATTACTAATGCTGCAAACCTGCCGAACCTTGATAAAATTTCACAGATGTCATCTGCTGTTCAACACAATTCTTTCAGTGAATTTTTCACAAGTATGGTTCCGACAAGTGTTATCCAGTCTATGGCAGAAGGTAATCTTCTGCAAATAGTTGTTTTTTCTATATTCTTTGCTCTCGCTATCTGCACTATAGGTAAAAAAGCCAAACCTGTTATGGATTTGTTGAACTCTTTATGTCAAATTATGTTCAAATTCACCGAATTTGTTATGCTGTTTGCGCCTATAGGTATTTTTGGGGCAATATCGTATACTATCGGCTCAAACGGTATCGGTGTACTTGTAAACTATGCAAAAATAATCGGTTCACTTTATTTTGCTCTTATAGTATTTGTTGCGCTTGTGCTGTTTATTGCCTGCAAAATAGTTAAGATATCATTACGTGCATTGCTTCAAGTAATAGAAGAACCGGCATTACTGGCATTCACGACAGCAAGCTCGGAGGCTGCTCTGCCTAAAGCAATGGAAATAATGGAAAAATTCGGTGTTCCGAAGTCAATCGTCGGGTTTGTTATGCCTACGGGTTATACGTTTAATCTTGACGGGAGTACTCTCTATCTTGCAATTGCGGTCATCTTTTGCGCACAAATTGCAGGGGTAAGCCTTACAATTGAGCAGCAATTAATAATAATGTTTGCTCTTATGGTAACAAGTAAAGGTATTGCTGGAATTCCGAGAGTTGCGTTGATTGTACTTGCAGGAACGCTGACAAGTTTTCAAATTCCTATTATTGGAGTTGCAATATTACTGGGTATCGACCAGCTGCTAGACATGGGCAGAACTACCGTGAATTTAATCGGGAATTGTGTCGCTACAGTTGTTATTGCACGCTGGGAAAACGAATTTGACTACGATAAAATGGAAAGATTTATTTCTTCTTCCGTCGAAAAATTGGAATGTAAATCCTATCCGGATAACTTTGATACCGATACAAGTTTTAATCAGGGGTAAAGGGGTAAATTTGAGCTCAAAAGAATAACAATCAGTGAAAAATTAGGGTAAATCAGAGGTAACTATGGAAACAACAAACGAAAAAACCGAATATAAAAAGACATTAAATCTTCCGCAAACAACGCTTGCCATGCGTGCAAATGCGACGGTGAGGGAATTGGAAATCCAAAAATTTTGGGAAGAAAATAATATTTATGAACAAATGATTGCGCAGCGCAATAAAAAGTTGTCTTATATATTACACGACGGACCTCCGTATTTAAGCTCCGAAAAAATTCACGTAGGAACAGCTCTAAATAAAATTCTGAAAGATATTTTAATAAAATATAAAAACCTAAATGGTTTTTATGATCCATATGTCCCGGGCTATGACGGACACGGGCTTCCTATCGAAAATGCTGTCGTGAAGAAAATCAAAGGCGGCAGGCATGCGATTTCCGAAACTGATTTGAGAGCACAGTGCAGAGAATTCGCTCACAAAAACCTCAAAGGTCAGGAAAACGAATTTAAACGCTTAGGTGTTTTGGGAAACTGGGATAATCCGTATTTGACAATTAATCCGGAGTATGAAGCTGAACAGGTCAGAGTGTTCGGAGAAATGTATAAAAAAGGATATATTGAAAAAGGGCTTAAACCGGTTTACTGGTGCGCATCTTGTGAAACAGCACTTGCCGAGGCAGAAGTTGAATATGCCGATCATACCTCAACTTCTATTTATGTAAGGTTTAAATTTGATGATAACGCTGTAAACAAAATCAATAATGATATATTAAACATGCCGGAGAACAAAAAACCGGTTTATGCGGTTATCTGGACAACGACTCCGTGGACAATTCCGTCTAATATGGCAATAAGTATGCACCCGCGATTTGAGTATACATTTTTTGAGTACGGGGGTAATATATATGTTGCGGCACAGGATTTGCTCGGCTCGTTCCTGAGTGATGTTGATTGGGACGAAAATAAAATAAAAGTGCTGGGAAGCTGTAAAGGACAGGATTTAGAACTTCTGGAAACCACTCATCCGCTTCTGGACAGAAAGTCGCCGATAATCCTCGGAGAACACGTAACACTTGATGCGGGTACCGGTTCTGTTCATACTGCGCCCGGACATGGGCTTGAGGACTACGAGGTCGGTTGCAAATATAATATAGAAGTCTTTTCTCCGCTTGATGGCTGCGGTGTCTGGACTGATATTGTCGGTATTCCTGAACTTGTCGGAGTGCCTTACTATAAAGGCAATGCTATGGTTATTGAAATGCTTACAAACAAAGGTGCATTGCTTAAACAACAGGATATTCAGCACAGTTACCCGCATTGTTGGAGATGTAAAAAACCGGTCATTTACAGAGCTACACCTCAATGGTTTGTAAAGGTAAATAAATTCCGTGATAAGGCAATGGATGCTATAAAGCATGTTAAGTGGACTCCTGCAAGCGGTGAAAACAGAATAGGCAATATGGTAGAAGGACGCACGGATTGGTGTATATCCCGCCAGAGAGCGTGGGGTGTGCCTATTCCAATTTTCTATTGCGAAGATTGCGGCGAAGTTATTTGCAATGACGAAACAATTGAAAATGTTGCAAAAATATTTGAAAAAGAAAGCTCTGATGCGTGGGTTAAATATACGCCGCAAGAGCTTTTGCCGGACGGTTTTAAATGTCCGAAGTGCGGAAAAACCCATTTTAAAAAAGAAAAAGATATAATGGATGTCTGGTTTGACAGCGGTGTATCGTGGAGAGCTGTTGTAGAAAAACGCTCGGAAGAGCTCGGACACAGTCCGGTTGATTTGTATCTTGAGGGCTCTGATCAGCATAGAGGCTGGTTCCAGTCGTCGTTGTTAACTTCTGTTGCAACACAGGATAAAGCACCATATAAGGGGGTTTTAACCCACGGTTTTGTATTCGGCGAGGACGGCAGAAAAATGTCTAAATCTCTGGGGAACTATATCAGACCCGACGATATCATAAAAAACTACGGGGCTGATATTCTCAGACTCTGGGCTGCATCGGTCGATTACAGAAACGATATAAAAATCGGCAATAATATAATCGGACAGCTTGCAGAAATATTTAAAAAAACCAGAAATACCGCAAGGTTTTTATCGGGTAATATTTTTGATTTTGACCCGTCTGAAGATTATGTCGGTTATGCTGATTTAAAAGCGATTGATAAATTTGCACTGCACAAACTGAATAAGCTTGTGGCAGATGTAACCGAAGCATTTGAGAGCTACGAGTTTTATAAGTATTTTCAAAGTCTGCAAAACTTTGCGGCGGTTGATTTAAGCTCGTTCTATCTTGATATTGTAAAAGACAGGCTGTATACGGCGGGTAAAAAATCTTTATCAAGGCGGGCATGCCAGACGGTTTTATACGAGATATTACAAACACTCGTTCGGATTTTGACACCTGTAATGCCGCATCAGGCAGAGGATATCTGGCAGAATATGCCTGATATGCATAAAAACGGGGTTAAGAGTGTGCTTCTGACAAATTGGCCTGTTGTTCATTCAATGTGGACAAATGAGAGTTTAGATGCTGATTTTTCGAATATATTAAAAGCAAGAGAGGTGGTAACAAGGGCTATTGAGCCATTGAGGGCTGATAAAAAGGTCGGCAGCTCGCTTGAAGTTGCGGTTTATATAAAATCAGGCAATGCTGCTGTTTTGAAATCAAATGAAAAGGATTTATGTGACATATTTATCACATCTCAAGCATACGTTACAGAGGAAAAACCTAAAAATGTATTGAATGAATATATTGAAGATGATTACACGGTTTGGATAACACCTGCTGAGGGCGAAAAATGCGAACGCTGCTGGAAATACAGAAAATTAGGTGAGAACAGCGGATATGAGACAATCTGTTCTGATTGCTATGAAGCAATCAAATAGACTCTTTGCTTCCTGAGGAGCATTCAGGTTTGTATCGTTTAAATCTCGGTTATTATTTAAATGACTTTCTTGCAATATTTTGATATCGGGCAATCTTCGCATAACGGTTTTATCGGTTTACATACATTCTGACCGTGAGTTACCAGTAATGTATTAATATCTGTCCAATATTTTTCAGGTAATTTATCACGCAATGTAAACTCGGTTTCCTCCGGATTTTTCGTTTTTATCAAACCAAACCTGTTAAAAATACGATGAACATGTACATCAACACATATTGCAGGTTTGTTAAAACCTAATGATAGTACTAAATTAGCTGTCTTTCTTCCTACTCCGTTGAATTTTATAAGCCCCTCTATCGTATCCGGAACCTCCGAATTCATTTCGTTTGCTATAATTTTTGAAAGCTCTATAATCTGCCTTGCCTTGTTTGAATAAAACCCGACGGGATATATCGCCTTTTCAAGTTTATCAACCGGAACCTCTGCCATATCACGCGGAGTTCTTGCAAGCTCCAGCATCCTCAATGCTGCGGGATATGTTGTTCTGTCATTTGTTCGCAAACTCAATATACACGCAATCAAAACAAGATAAGGATTTTTAAATGTTTCCATTAAATTAACAAAATCACTTCTCGGCTGCTTTGCCTGCTTTAATGTATGAACTATATCATCAATATGTTCCATAATCTAATCCGATAATAATGCCGAAATATCTATATCAACCTTTAACTTCATCGCATATATATCTTTACGGCTAAACCCTGACATCTTGACTGCATCTTTTTCGGTTGTTATAATAGTACCTTTTATACTGTCAATTTCAGATTGTTTATATATATGATGATCATCATAGGCAATTTTTTCTATAACTTCAAACTCGTTTTCAACAAACCTGAAAAACGGCTCAGGGCTGCCGATTGCGCAAACAGCTGTGACAGCCTCTCCTGCTGCAATCTTCTCACCGGATTTGATATTATATATGTAATCAGGCTTTGTTGAACAAACACATGACCTGCACCCGAGTTTTTTACCCGTAACTTTAGCGAATTTTTCCGCACGCTTTTCATCAGAACCTTTGTTAACGATAACAAGCCTGTCTACTCTGTCAAATGCTTCCCTGCCCTCACGTAAAGGTCCTGCCGGTAATAATTTTTCATTCCCGAGGCCAAGCTCAGAATCAACCAGAACAATATCTAAATCCCGATAAATATGCCTGTGCTGAAAGGCATCATCTAAAATAATTACGGAACAGCCCAGAGTACCAACAGCATATTCAGCCGCCTTAACCCTGTTTTTGCAGGTCAGAACCGAACACATCGGATTGTTCACGGCATGCCAGTATGCCTCATCACCTGCTGATATTGCATCGTAATATATATTAACACCGTCAGAAATTAAATTAACACATCTGTTTGACAGTTTTCCGCCATAACCACGTGTTATAACAGCAACTTTTTCATCTTTATTGATAAAATACTTGACAAGCTCTGCTACAACCGGAGTTTTGCCGGAGCCTCCGGTGGTTATATTACCGACAGATATTACTTTTGCACCTGTTCGTACCGACTTTAAAACTCCTCTGTCGTACAAAATATTCCGCATACGGGATATTATTCCGTAAAATATTGATAAAAACTCTAACATATCTACAAAAAGCCCCTTTGCATTTTTGTCATAATGTAAAGCACTCATTCGGGTTTTAAAATTCATACCTTATCCTTAAACAAATTAAATCCTCTTATATTCTACACCAAAAAACATAATATAATAAAGCTAATCTCTGCTGTTTAAACAAAGCAAAGTTAAACAAAAAATAACAGGTATACAAAACCGGAATTTTTGTATATAATACAAAAAACAGGAGATTATAAATGCTGCCTTTAATAACAGAAGATCAATCATCATTAGTATTCGCAGAAGTCTTTCAAGATGTGAGAATGTGGCGGAAGAACATGATACATTATATAAAAGAAGAAAATCCTGAGGTTAATACATCTATTCTGGAAGCAGCAAAAAATACCGAACTTGACCCGAAAGCCGTTGCACTCGGAGCATATATGGTCTACCGCATGCTTGAACTCGCCGCAGATGAAAACGAAACCGATTTATCAGATGATAAATAACCACGCTAATGAATATTTCTGGCATGACAAATTGCTATTGCAATTGCATCAATTGTATCATCAAGTTTCGGCAAAATGTTACAGTTTAATGCGTATTTTACCATCTGCTCGACTTCTTTCTTATCCGCACGTCCGTATCCTGTCAAAACCTGTTTAACCTCTATCGGAGTGTATTCATATATTTCTATCCCGTACTTTGCAAGTACGGCTAATATAACTCCCCGGGCCTCTCCTACCGGTATTATTGTTTTCTGGTTTTTGAAAAAGTACAGTTTCTCTATAGAAGCACAATCAGGATGATAACACTCTATTATCTTTGATAAATCTTCAAATATTTCTAACAACCTGTCAGAAACAGCGGAAGTTTTATCGGTCTGAATAGAGCCGGAAGTTTCCAATACCATAGAATTTTCTTCATAATTTATAATCGCATATCCGGCAATAGCCAGACCCGGATCAATTCCTAATATCCTCATAATAAAGATTTTATCATAATAAGGCTATTTATTTAAATACTTATTTCGACCTTCATAAGGAAGGAGCATTTTCTTTGCCGATGACATATTTTGTATTGAATACTCATTGAGCTTTCGGGCAATTAACCCTGCTTCTTCTTCATTAAGCGGATCAACCTGACCTTTTAATTTTGAATAAGGACTGTTTTTTGAAATTTTTTGCCACATAACACTGTTTTGCTGTTTTGCAAGCTGTTCTTCCGTTTCTATACCTAAATGTAAATGCCAGAGCGATGTTTCACCCGTTGCACCCATATAACCGATTGTATCACCTTTGTGCATAACAGTTCCTAATTCTGGCATGACAACGGAAGTTTTGTAATCCGTTGCTCGTGCAAGATGATCAAAAGCATACTTTCTGCCGTCAACACCAAGCAAACCGACACAATTCGCCACCAGATTGTTATCAGGATTTGCTTTCTTATTGGATATTACAATCCCGTCAACAGGTGCTGTTATAACAACCGGCTCTTTCGGCTTTTTAGCAAGCGGTGTCGCAAAAATATCTAAACCTAAATGTGGTCTGCCGCCGGGTCGCTTTGCAAAAAACATTCCAAACGGCTCCAGATAAACATTTTTATCGTTCTTCACCGGTGCTGTATAATCCGTCGGTGTCGTCGGACGACTTATTGTCTGCCTTAATTTTTCGATATTCTCCTTTGAAAATGTTCTTGTGATACCGCCGGTGAAATTCGTATCATTTTTAATCTCCATGGAATGTGCCATATCTGCCGCCTGAGATAGTTTATCAACTATACAAGTCTTAACAAACGTATCTTTAACGGGAGTTCTGAGGGCCGGACCGAACTTTATCGGATTCATTACTCCAAGCGTAAATGCAAAAGGAACTATAGCTTTTCTGAAAGGTATACAAATATTCATAACTGAATAAATATCGGAATAAAACTTTTTTGCTGATTTGTAACAAAATATATCAAAATTTCCGGTTTATTCAGCATATATAAAAAGCGGGTTCATACGGTGTATACACATATGAACCCGCATCGCTGTTAATCAAATAAATCGTGTAATCGTGACTTAATATCACTATCATCAAGTTCATTTGTCAGTTTGTTTAAATCCAATGACATTTGATAATATTCCGCCGCTCCGGTGTTATTTCCTAATGCCTGAAGTGCTCTTGCAGTATTAAAATATGCAAGTGTGTAATTCGGGTTAAGTTTTATGGCATTCTGAAAATACCCGACTGCCTCCTGTGGTGCATCTAAACCGTCAAGGTATACTACACCTAAATTGTTTTGTGATATTTCGAAATTAGGGTTCAATGCTATTGATTTGTGGAAAGAAACAACTGCCTCCTCTACATAATCTTTCTCCCACAATGCTAAACCTGCTTTTGCGTATGCAAGAAAATTTTCGGGATTGACGGTTATTGCATCACAATACGTGCGAATTGCCCTGTCAAGCTCCCCTTTTGCGATTAATAAATCACCTAAAGACAGCAACAACTCATAATTAGAAGGATATAATACAAGTCCTGCCTGATATGTTGCTTCCGCTGCCTCTAAATTTCCTTTAACTTCTCCGTATACCGCTCCTAATGCGTGACATACAATCGATGTCCACTGTGCATCCGGATTGAGCTTTATTGCCCGCTGATAATACTCTATCGCATCATCATATAATTCAGCACGAACAAACGCATATGCAAGCGAATTATTAAAATACGGATTATTCTCATTATAACGCAATGCCAGCTTGAATGCAGATATTGAATTCAACTTATCTTCTTTCTGCAAATATAAATGACCTAATTCATAATAAATCTTGTCATTATCAATATTAAACTCCAATAACCTGTTATAATAATCTATTGCTTCATCAATCTTATCGGGGAAAGATGTTTGAAGTAATGTAGCAAGCTTAAGCAGAACTTCCCTGTTGTCGGGAGTCGTTTTTAAAGCCTTTCTGTAACATTCCAGACCTGATAATAAATCTTGACGCGACATGGATAAATCGCCCATTTTTTTATAGAAAATATCCCCGTGTTCGGTTTTTGTCATTCCCCTGGTATAAGTTTTATAAGCAGATGTAAACATCTTTGCTTTTTCAAAAGTTTCACCAAGTGTCCGGTATGAAAATACGGAAATATTGTCGACAACAGTATCCAGCATCATCTTTATTGCGGCAGAGTCACACATTAAAAGAACACTGCCCGATAAAAGATAATATAAATATTTCACAACACGCAAAAAACTCTTACCTTCTAACATCATTTCCCGCTTAATCAATCTTGATAAAAATAACCTCGGTCTTGCAGAATTAACGCAGCCCGCCTTGATTGCCAGATTGAATTCCTGTTGTGCCGCCCTGTAATCCTCCGACATAGACAGAAAATAACCCGCATATATATGAGCATTAGCATTTGCCGGCTCAAGAGAAATGGCGGTTTTACATTGCTCTATTGCAGACTCAATTGATATCTGACCTTTTTCATACATTAAACTTGCAAGACGATAATATGGCTCGGCAAGTTCCGAATCATTACGAATTGCCTCTATATAATATCCAATCGCATTTTCTAAATCATCATTTTGCTGCTTAATTATATACTTCTGATGTGCCGCACGTGCCTTGTCCAACATACTTTCAGCAGGAGCGGAACTCGTTCTTAAGGGTAAAATTGCTTGCTCTGACATTATTAGCTCCAATAGGGGGGTAAATACTATAATGAGTCTGACGTAACAAAATTCTTAAACTTTAATGAAAAACATTCTAAATCATACAAACAGTTTATTTTAAATTTGAATAGTGATTTTAATCCGGATTAAAAC
>JAJPXE010000138.1 GCA_021205645.1 Candidatus Gastranaerophilales bacterium
CCTATAATATGTATCAAGGCAATATTGTTACTTTTTTAAAACAGGCTCGAAAACAAATTGATATCTGGGCAAATAAATATGATTTAATTCTGGATAATTGTTGTAAAAAAAATGAAAAAATTAAAAAATGGCTTAGATTGCTCGGATTTAAGCCGTCAGAATATCAAAATGATAAGTTCCGGATTTATTATCGGGGAGATATAAAACTCTATTATGAATGAATTTGATTTAAACGAAAAGGAAAATAAACTGATAACAGATAGGTTTGCTGAACTTAAAACCGAACGCTCAAAGTATATTTCACGGTTCAGAGATATTCAAAATCTTGTAGCTATTACCAATGAAATAAATTCAGAATTTGAAGATACGGGCAGAGAAGCTAATCAAAAAGATATATTTATCAATAATCCGACCGCTTTTATATGTACAAATCAGGCGGGAGATTATCTGGCGGGTATTCTCTGGGGGTTGAACGCAATTACGCTTGAACCGTCAGAATATATCAAAAAAATATCAAAAGGTGCTGATTTGTCACAATTCTATAAAAAAGCTACAGAAGTAACACTTGAACAAATGAACGCAGTTGACGCCGGCTTTCAATCAGTACTTAAATCATACTGCTACGACCAGTTTTCCTACGGCACTTCCGGTATCGGTGCTTTTAAATCTAAAGAATTTGAAAGAGGACAAACAGAGTCTTGTATCAGCTATAAATCGTTTGGTGTCTGGAACTCATGCATTGATGAGGGAGCGGGAAATAAAATTGATGTCGTCTATGCAATCTACAATTGGCGGCTTAATCAGATTATAGAAGAATTTTGTTTTAACGACAAAGGCGAATTTGATAAAACAAAATTCGCAGATATGCCCGAAGAAATCCAACAGGCATATGAACAAAATAAATTTAACCAAAAATTTAAAATTGTATTTGCCATGCTGCCCAATAACCATTTCTGTATGAATAAACGGGGAAAAGTAGGAGCTAAATTCAAAGGCTACTGGTTTTTGGAAAACGCAGACAAAAAAGTCTTTAAAGTAGAATATTTTAAAAAAATGCCAATCGCAATGTGCCGGCAAATCAGAGTTAATAATCAAGTCTACGGCGAAAGTGCCGGCAGTCTTTGCCTGTCATCAATTAAGATGTTAAACCACATTTCCGGAAACACGGTAGATAATATCGAAAAAACAACAGATGCACCGCTGGGCATTTTATCAGGTGCCCTCGTTGCAGGAAACGTTATTAACCGCTCCGCAGGAGCTGTGACAGAGTTTAACGTTCAGGCTGTATCCAATAACCAAAATCCGATATTCCCGATATCGCAGGCAGGCGATATATCCGCCGTTGTACAATTCCTTATACCGGAGTTGAAAAAAGATATTACTAATATATTTAAAATTGACCAACTGCTCGATTTTAATAACCAAACCTCAATGACCGCAACAGAGTCAAGCTATAGAATGTCTATCAGGGGAAAATCAATTAACGGATTGTTAAATCAGCAAAAAACAGAAGAAATTGAACCGATTGTACACAGAAGTATTCAAATTATTCAGGATTGCGGGCTGTACGGATATAAACTCTCTGAGCTGCCGGAGAATACCGAAGAAGATATCGCTTTTAAAGAAAAGGTCTTTAAAGACGGTGATTTTATACCGGAAATAATCGAACAGGCCATGAAAGATAACAAGCTCTGGTATAAACTGAAATTTAACGGAGAACTCGAAAAACTCTGCAACTCCGAAATCTATGAAAACATAGGAAAGTTTTTACAATATATTCAAGCACTCCTGCAAATTAAACCGGAACTTGTAAATGCAGTTAATGATTATGAATTTCTTGATTTAGTGAAATCAGTGTCCGGACTTACAAACGATAAATTGATTAAGTCAAAATATCAGTATGAAGAAATTCTTGCGCAAATGGAAGAAATTCAGCAACAACAAGCACAACAACAGGCAATACTGCAACAAGTTCAGATGATGAAAGACGGAGCAAGCATATCTAAAGATATGGCACAGACAACAGCAACAACGGGGGAATAAATGTACGGAAAATCTAAAGTTGACAGCCTGCTTGAAAAACAGGCAGAGGCAGAAAAAAGAAAAAGAAAAGAAATCGAGAATATGAAACTTGCATGTAAAGAAGCATTTAAAGATGTTAACGGAAAAATTTTTCTACAGTATCTGAAAAAAATATGCGGTTGGAATGATCAGGATAATAACATCAATAATGAAATTCTTATCTACAAAAAAGGACGCAGGGATATCTGGACTATAGTCAGAAATATTCTGCCAAAAGACGTACTGGCACAAATTGAAATTTATGGAGAGGACGGTTTAAATGAGTGAATATGACAATAACAACAGTTTTGAAAGTGATAATCAGAATGATACAAATTCAGGCGGTGATAATAATGCAAATGCTGAATTTAGCATTCCGCAAGAATATGAAAACAAAGGCTGGACAAAATTCTTTGACGGAAAAACAGGCGAAGAACTTAAAAATGAAGTGTTTAAAAGCTACGACAACTCGCAAACCTTAATCGGAAAAAAGGTTGAAGATTATTTAACTGAAACCGATTTGAAAAGTCTGGATAACTACGAACAAATAAGAGAACAACTCGTTAAACAAATTGCACCCGATACTAAAGTACCGGAAAACGCCGGGGACTACGCTTTTAATGATATATTAAAAGACGAAAACGGAAACCTTCAGTATGAATATCCGCAAGAAGTATTTGATGTGTTCGGCAACGAGTTTAAAAAATTAGGTATATCCAAAGAACAGGGGCAGGGAATTCTAAAAGCCTATACTGATTTTGAAATCAATGAGTTTGAAAAATATACCAATGTTGACGAACTTGAAGTAAATATCAATCAGTTGTTCAATAATAATCAGGAACAAAGAAAAAATGTTGAGGGGCTTTTAAGAGAATTTCTACCTGAGGAAGATAGACAATTCTTACAAAAAACGGCACCGAATTATACAATCATGATGTTCTACAAACTGGCTCAAGGACTTGAAAATAAATACGGCTACAAAGAGGGAACTAATAATGCCAATAGAACTTCTGATATGAGAATGTCCGAAGCTGATAAAAACGCCGAGTATGAAAGACTCGTTGCTAAAATGGAAGAACTCGACTCCAGACCGCATACTGATGCGGAAAAAGCACAATATCAAAATGCATTGAGAAAATTGTTTAATGCATAATTAAAAAGAAAGGAATTTTTTATGTTAATCATTAATGTTGAGGGTGTCTATGAATCGGATGTAGGTACTAATCAGAAAAAATATACCGAATTTAACTATACTTTTAAAACTTCCAGACTGAGCGAAAAAGGTGTTGACTCTCATATTGCAAAAAGATTTATTCCTATGCTTGTCGCAAATGATAAATCTAAAAAAACAATATTCTCAAGACTGAGAAGTTTTAATATCATCAGCATTAAAGAAACTGATGATAAGGATAGTATTATCGGCAAAAATATAGACGAACTTAACGATTGGCAAATTCAAGACCTTGCCTGCACTTTTGACCTCTATGAAGTACCGCTGTGGGGGAAACATACCTTTACAGTCATTAAAGAAAAAGCTACATCAGCTTATTTGAAAAAAGTATGGAATATTGACCTTAATGAAAAAAATCCGGACGGAACACTAAAATACGATTTGGATAAAGTCGGTGTCGAAATACCAGCAGGCTACTTCGATAAAAAAGAAAAACAAATAAGAAAACAAAAAGTATCTGATGTGATTAAAAAAACAGTTCGGGCTATTGCTAACGGCGTTTTAAGTGTTACAGACAACACAACCGAACAAAACAACGTTCCGGCACACGGTCTGCCACCGTCAGGGTTTCCAACCGCTGATGAGTTAAATAAAGAATAAGCGTTCGCACTCTTGATTTAACAAAAAACAACTTTTAATGAGAATCCGGAAACGGGCAATTTCTGCAAAAGTAAACAGTATTACTGATTATTAGCGGGAATTGCCCGTTTTTAATCCGACAACGAAAGGAGAATTAATTATGGCTTACCAAATGGCTGAAAGTATTCAGCAATCTCAATTAGAGTTGTTTGAAAGAAATTTTATTAGAACTCTTAATCAGACAGACAGCAAACTAATCAATACGCCCGCTATACAAAATATGGGCATTCAAGGTATTACCAACCTGTCAACAATCGGCGATACCGAATTAACGGAAATCACAGACTTAGGCTCTAATCCGGATAAAGTTTATGAAGATATGACAACCGAAAATAGACGTTCCGTACAAAGACGGTTTACTAAAACATACCTCGTAGATAACTATGACAAAACTGTTAATCTAATCTGTGACCCGACATCTGACCTGTTTTTAAACTTAAAAGAAGCTAAAGTCAGAATGACTGACAGATGTGCTGCGGATGCAGCTATTGCCTCGGTCTACATCGGTGCGCCGAACACTACCGCAACCGAAAAAACTGCGGAAGATGACGGGGTTATGTCCATTGATGCAACAACTGTCGACTTCAACTATGAAAATGTCGTTTCGCCGGCCATTACTATGTTCGAAAACAGCTATGTTAATTTTGAAACGGGCGTAACCCTTGCGGTATCCGGTGTCGAAGCTCAGGGACTCAGAAACGATGAAAAATATATGAACGCTTTCTATTCAAACGCTCACACTGTTGATAAAGGCAAAATTACAAACGCTTCCGGATTTAATGTTGTAACATTCGCAGGAACGCAAAACGGTGTTTCTGAGGTTACTCTCCCTGTTCTCGATGAAACCGACGGAGTCAGAACTAATCTAATCTTAGCCCCGAAAGCTATCGCATTCGCCTATGAAATAGGCTGTTTGCAAGTCGCTCCGTCCGCTACTAAAGTTAACTCATTTGAAATCACTATCGATTTATGGGTTAAAGCTGTCAGACGTCAGGGCAAAAAGGTTATTAAAGTCCTCTCAACTATATAACTCCGGAAAGCTGAACCTGAACTTGTTCGGGTTCAGCTTTCTTTCCACTGATTTGATTAAGAGAGTTTGCGGAAAGTTACTAAAAAAAGGAGAAAATTTCTATGGCTCTTGCTACTATCGATATCTGCAATATGGCTCTCGATTATTGCAATATTCGAAATATTACTTCTATTGATGAAAACACCAAAGAAGCTAAAAAATGTAAAATGTGGTACGATATTGCCCGCAAAGGTCTACTTATGAACATCAATGCAAGCTTTTCAATTAAGCGAGCCGTTCTGGCAGAATATACAGATTATATCCCCGTCTACGGCTACGGCAAAGCCTACGCTCTGCCGGGGGATTTGCTCCAGGTACTCAATCTGGGTAATCCGATTGATGATAATCTCTATCAAATAGAGGGGGAATATTTCTACTGCGATGAAAAAATTGAACAGGTTTTTATCAGATATATTGCAGATATTACTGATACGACTAAATTCGATTCGGAATTCTGCGACCTGCTCGCACTTAAATTGGCTGAAAAAATCTGCCCGGCATTAACCGAAGATGAACAAAAAACTCAATTTATTAAACAACTTGCAACACAAAAATATATCGAAACATCAGCTAAATACGGGCGGGATAACAGAATGATTGTTATTAATAAGCCGCGGTTCAGACAATCTAAAGTTATGCAGGGTATACAAAATTTTAATTATCCGGTACGCTAGGCAATAATAATTGGCACTGCCGCTCCGGACGGAGACAGTGCAACTGCTTTGCAGGCGGAGCGGGTGGGAACCAGTTCCCACTGCCGCTGCCGCCCGGCAGACCGTGTCAGCTCCGCTGACACCCGCTGCCGCAGCACCGGCTCCGCGGCTCCGTAAAAAAGGAAATATCTATGAGTTTAAGAACTTCAACACAAAAAAATAATTTTTCGTCCGGACAAATTGACAGAGATGTTAAAGGACGGTATGACCTGCCGCTCTTGCAAAACGGACACGAAATCTCACAAAATTTTTTCCACACCATTAAAGGCGATTGCTACTACCGCTCAGGATTTGAATTCCTTGCCGAAATCGGCTATGCCGCACTCTATGAATTTAAGTTTAATTCGGAACAATCGTATTTGCTCGTGTTTAGAATTGAATATATTGAGTTCTGGACATACGACGAAAATAACGAATTTGTACAGGTTCTGGATGATGACGGCAATGCCCTGACTCTAACGCATCCGTGGGGAACAGAAAGCTTTAATCTCTCAATGGCACAAAACTGTGATGTTCTCTATATCACACACACCGGCGGAGAATACCCTGAATATCAACTCACAAGAACCGCAAGCAATGCATTCACGCTAACTACTACAACCTTTACTAATTCAGGCACTGCAAGCTTGTCAAATAAATCAGCTGACACTAACCACGGGTTCCCCTGTACATGCGCATTTTATGAAAACCGCCTCGAAAGATGTTCATCCTCTCAATATGCAACCTATCTCTACGGTTCTAAAGGCGGCGACTATAATAACATTACCGTCGGAACCGGTACAAATGACGGATTTCAATTTGATTTGGCAGAATCAAATTCAAAAGCTCGTTGGCTGGTATCGGGAGTTAACTCTCTATTAGTCGGAACGCCCGAGGGAATACTCACCGTTAACGGCGGAAGCACAACAACAGCTATAACTCCTACTGATGTATCCGCTAAATTATCCTGCCGTGTTCCGGTATCAAGTGTCCTGCCGGTCTACGTCGATAACTATGCTTTTTTTGTTACCGCTAACGGCAGACAGATACATATGTTTGAATATGATGTACTTCTGGAACAGTTTAAATCAACTAACCTTTCTAAAGGCAACTATGAAATTACTAAAGGCGGTATTACCAAACTCGCCTATAAATTTGACAGGTTCGGGCTAATCTATGCAATAGTGGGCGGTCAATTACTCTCTTTGTGTTTCTCTAACGATGAAGCTGTCAACGCTCAATCTAAATTCCTGACAGACGGAGAATTTATTGATATATGCACTGTAACACGTCCGGATGGTGATTTCGATTTGTTTGCAAATGTCAAAAGAACAATTAACGGCATTACAAGATATTACCTTGAAAGATTAACCGAAACAGTCGAGTTCAGCCGCTTTGAAGATTTTGTTTCGGAAATTCCTGACGATGCAACAGATACAGAAATCCTCGAAATCAAACAGGAAGATGAATACGCCTATTACAGAATGATTGCCGAAGAATTAAGAGAGTGTAATTATCTCGACTGCTCCGTTAAATATTCCGGATTGCATACGGAAACTATAACACTCGACGACGATATCCTCACCTGCTCAGATGAAATATTCACAGAGACCGATACCGGAAGAAGAATATGGTTCAAAACAATCACCGGACGGGAATACGGCTCTATGGATATCGTAGAATATATTTCTGAAACTCAAGTAAGAGTTAATGTTCTGCAAACTCCGACAAGCAGCACAACTTCAAACTGGTATCTCTCAGCTACGGTGTTTTCAGGACTTGAACACCTCGAGGGCGAAACCGTTGCAATCGTCGGCAACGGCGGGTATATCGGCGACTTTGTGGTAACAGACGGCGAAGTAGATATTTCTTCTGCTAATACTAATAAAGTTGGCTCTGCTATTATCGGCTTAAAATACAAAGGTGTTCTGAAAAGCCCTAATCTCGGACTCGATATGTCATCTCAAGGAACGCAAACTTATACAAATATGAAAAATATCTATAAAATAGGGCTGAACCTCTCACACTCCGCAGGCGGAAAAGCCGGCGACAGTATGTATCACCTCGAAGATGTTCAGGACTTCGACCCCGGGGGAATGTTTGATATACCGCCTCTTCCGATGAACAGCCTTAAAGAAATTAACTACGAAAGTAACTACGAAAAAGATAAACACTACTATATAGTTCAGGATAAACCGCTGCCGTTCCATATCTCCGCTATTATTCCGCACTACAAACACGTTTCAAAAACCTGACTCTAAGACAGCAAGACAAAGAATAATGATAACAGTCCGGCAGTCTTTAAAATTGCTTTCAATCCGTTATTCTTATCAGCTGCCAACCGTTCTCTTTAAGTATTCTACAAAGTTTTTTACCCGTAATATTTTTCATAGAGCAATGGAAATAACCTCATCTTCGGCAGATATGTCAACCGAAAACCACGCAATAATAGCTTCTTTAATGTTTTCCTTAAGTTCATCAAGCGTATCACCCTGACTAAAGCAGCCTTTCAGGGCAGGAACTTCCGCCCAATATCCGGTTTCTTCTTTGTGTAAAACAACATCAAACTTCATATGTACACCTCATATACTTAGTTTAACTTATTTTTTTTATTTTTCAAGTCTACAGAAAGGGATAAAATTATGGCATTACCATTATTACCAATAATTCTGGGAGTTGCAGCCCTCGGCTCGGGCATTGTTCAGGGAATATCTTCCGTTAAAAATGCTAAATCGCAAGCCGATGCACTGCACGACAGCACACAGGCTAAAATCAACGAAAGAGCAAAAGAAGCTGTTAAACTTATGCAGCAGCAAAAAACCTCTTATCTTAAAGGCGGAGTATACTTCGATACCGGAACTCCGACAGAAGTCATCAACGAAACATATAACACATCAATGGATGATATCAATGCAATGATTAAAGATGCTAACACCCAAACTAAAAACCTTGAAAGACAGGGTAAAACCGCTTTCTTTTCTTCTATACTAAATGGTGTCGTTGGTGCGGCTGCATCATACTACGGTGCTGCCGGTCTGGCAGGCGCAGCAGGGAATTCAAGTTCCGGAAACTCCCTGACAAGAAACTTTAAAAACTGGTGGAATGCTATCCAGGCCAACGGAAAAACAGGCGGGTTCGGCGGCGTTCAATCCGGCGGCGACAGTAGCAGTCTGTTTGCTTAATGATTCGGCAGACCGTGTAAAACGCACAGCGTTTTACACCCGCTGCCGCAATGGTCCGGAAAAGTCAATACAAATAAGGGAAAATTATTATGGTTCACATACAACGGGGCGACGAAAGACAATATCTCCCGCAGGGAATTGCTCAAAAAGATTTCTCCGGCGAATATGCAGCTATGTTTAATCAGGGTGTTAATTCCGCCGTCACAATTACTCAAAAAGCTAACGAATCAACTCTGGCTAATAACCAGATTGATTTGTCAACAAAATTTCTTGCAAAAAATAATGAAATCAATACTAAATATCAGGCAGACCCGACTAATCCCGAAAGAGAAAATGAACTGCAACAAACTTTCGAATCACTTGCAGCTCAGTATAAAATTAATCCCGCCTGCCAGAGTCAATGGAACGATATTAAAAATAACGTCTATAACAGATATAAAACATATAACGCACAATGGCAGGAAAAACAACAACAAACAAATATCCAAATCAATTTAAAAAACGGATATGAATCTTTAATAAACCAGGTTTCTACACTGGGCTTAAACGGTGCAGGCGTTGACGAAGTTCGGCTTGTTTATGCAAACGGTATCGAGGGGCTTAGAAATAGTGCAACTGCCGGACTCGGTGAAGTTGTGGTGAATGATTTTCTGAAAAGCTCCACCCACGATTGTATGGCCACATACGTTTCAGCTCTGGCACTAAATAACCCGCTTGCAGCACAAGAACTATTGCAGAATGAAAGTGTGAGAAACGACCTTGACAATGCAGAAACTATTGAAAAACTCGAAAACTATATCGCTCAATCATTGAGCAACCAAAGTAAAAGAACTGCCGTAAACGAACTCTGCAACGTC
>JAJPXE010000214.1 GCA_021205645.1 Candidatus Gastranaerophilales bacterium
GAACATATACATGTATATTCGGCGGCGGAGCGGTAAGAGGGATAGCATATGTCGGCGCAATCAAAGCTCTTAAAGAATTAGGCATTGCAATCGACACATTTGCAGGTTCTTCAGTCGGCTCAATTGCAGCTGCACTCTTTGCAATCGGTTACAGTGCCGATGAAATAAAAGAACTGTTTATGCAGGTTAATTTTGAATTATTTAAAGATATTCACTTTAATATCAATAAAGACTTCGCACTCAGCAAAGGTAATATTTTTACAAACTGGATAAGAGAAGCCATTGAAAAAAAATTCTACGGTAATGACTACAAAAAAGGTGAGAATAAACCTGTCACTTTCAATGATATAAACACGAATTTAATTATTCTTACAACCGATTTAAACAAATTCAAACCTTATGAGTTTTCAACATTTGAAACACCTGACTATGAAATCGCATCCGCAATAAGGATTTCGTGCAGCATGCCGGGGCTGATGACACCGGTTGAAATCGAAAACAAAAAACTCGTTGATGGTGATATTCTAAAAGGAATACCGCTGTGGAAACTCTCTAAAAATTTAAACCTTAACAAGAACAGAGTGCTTGAATTCAGACTGGAGGGCGAACACTTTAGCGCTCAGGGAAACACTTTTGAATTCCTTAACTCAATATACAGCTGTATGACTTCAACCTCAACGGATTTTATAATGGATTTATTCGGGATTAATGATAAATTTGACTACATAAAAATAACAACAGGAGATATTATTGTCATTGATTTCAATATCTCACAAAAAACAAGAAATAAACTGATTGATACCGGCTACAATGACTCCATAAAATACCTGACAAAAGACTGCATTAAAAAAAAGATATCAATTGCGGAATATTACACAAAAATCAATCAGTTTCTGGAAGAACTGTCAAAAGCTTTAAGACTGAATAATGTATTGGACTCAAAAGAAATTTTAAAAGATATGTTCTTATATATTTCTGATATCTATAAATATATTGATACGGATATTTTTGAAAACATCAGGACCTTAAAAAACGACATTATGACGGCGCCTCTAAAAAAGGGATGGTTCAAGAATTTAAAATTCAGAAACAAACAAAAATACATAGATGTTACTCAATTAATCATCAAAGTTGTAACAATAAAAAAGCAAGAGCTTGAAAATTATGCAAAAGAATTATTCTAGTCCATAGATTTGATGGAAACAGCCAGTTTCTCACTAAATAGCTTATCAATAGTTGATTTTAAATCGTTTGTTGCGCTAACCCAGAAAGTGGAGCTTG
Organism: Candidatus Gastranaerophilales bacterium; assembly: GCA_021205645.1. Lineage (GTDB taxonomy): Bacteria > Cyanobacteriota > Vampirovibrionia > Gastranaerophilales > Gastranaerophilaceae > UBA2883. The sequence continues at coordinate 1,282 of JAJPXE010000214.1, forward strand.
TAAGTATTTTATCGTTTGTTTCAGGGATTTTAAACAATACAGGATCAGATCCGTGAAATTTGGCAAGTATATCTTTCACGCTGCATAATTCCTCATACTTCAACTCATGGTTAATGGTAATCGTGACAAGATTAGAGTTTTCGACAGGTTTAACAGTATCAATAATCAAACTTGTAGAATTTTCATCTCTGTGCTGAATTTTGCCGGAAATTATAACTTTACTCTCCGCAACAATAAAATCGCCGTATTCCCGAACAATTTTGTCAAACCCGACTACTTCAATTTTATCTGTTAAATCCTCAATCATAGCTATCATAACAGACTTGGTCGGGTCTTTTTTTGTAGGTATTTTACGAACGGACGTAACAAGTCCGCATATTGTTGCCATAGCTTTTTCCTGTAAATTTTTTATTTCGGAAATTTTGTGTGTCATAAGAAATGGCAAATTTTTTCTGATAGAAAAAAGCGGATGCGACGTGACGTAAAAGCCGAGAAATTCCTTCTCAAACTGCTGGATTTGCTTATCCGGATATTCCTCATCAGAACCGCTCAATTTATATTGTGCGGATAAAAACTCATTGCCCGCGGGCAAAGAAGCAAACAGGCTGACCTGACCCATTTCTTTTTCCTTTGAAGCCTTTGCTGTTGATGATAAAATATATTCTAAATTATCAAGCAATTGTTTGCGGCTTTTTTCTATATTAGAGAATGCTCCGGCTTTAATTAAGCCTTCAAGCGACTTTTTATTAATATATTTTTTATCAAGACGATTACAAAAATCGAATATATTCTTATATAAACCGTTTTCTTCCCGTTCTTTAATAATAGCCCCGACAACTGTTTCGCCCACCTGTTTTATTGCGGCAAGTCCGAACCTTATATCATTGCCGTCAGGAGTGTATTCAAGAAAAGATTTATTTATATCAGGCGGAAGTATTTTTATACCGAATTTTTGAGCTTCTTCAATATACAACTGTGTCTGATCCTGTCTGTCGGATACACTGGATAAAAGAGCCGATAAATATTCAACAGGATAATGGCATTTTAAATATGCGGTCTGATAAGCAACAAATGCGTAAGCGGCAGAATGCGACCGGTTAAAACAGTATGATGCGAATGCAAGTATCTGATTGAATAATTTTTCGGCATCTTCTTTTTTCATATTGTGTTTTGCAGAAGCCGCAATAAATTTACCCCTTTGTTCTTCCATTGTTTTGAGATCTTTTTTGCCCATCATACGCCGGACTTGATCCGCCTGACCGAGTGAATAATCCGCAAGAACCTGAAATACCTGCATAATTTGTTCCTGATAAACAATAGTTCCGTAAGTATCTTTAAGTACGGGTTCAAGTAAAGGGTGAGCGTACGTGATAGCCTGTTCACCGTGTTTTCTTGCAACAAAATCGTCTACCATGCCCGAGCCTAGAGGTCCGGGGCGAAACAGTGCAACAAGTGCGCCTAAATCTTCAAACACATCAGGTCTTAATCGTTTTACAAGGTTTATCATACCCTGTGATTCAAGCTGAAATATTCCGACGGTTTCTCCCTTTGATAACAAATCATAAGTAGGCTTATCATCAAGCGGAATATTATTTATATCCAATTTTACACCGTGGAATTTTTCAACCATTTTGACTGTTTTGGTAATCATAGTGAGGTTTCTAAGCCCCAGAAAGTCCATTTTGAGCAGGTCGAGAACCTCCGTTGCTTCGTGTTTCGGATAACCTGTTTGAACAATACCGTCTTTTGATGGCTGAACCGGCAAAATTGTATCAAGAGGGGCATGAGATATTATAACACCCGCTGCGTGAGTTCCCGTACCGCATTTTAATCCCTCAATCGCCGCTGCCATATCCACCCAGCGTTTAAAACTAATCTCATTTCCGGTATCAGGATTGGTTATTTTATAATCTTCATCATAAAGCTGCTTTAATTCCGAGCCTTCCGCCTGCACGGCATCTTTAAGCCATTCGGCTTTCGGATTTGTATTTCTGGCAATATCAAGTGCAGGCTCAATTAACCCCGTCAGTCTGTTACTCTCACTAAAAGGTACCTGAAGAACCCGTCCGACACCTTTAAATGCCGCTTTCGGCGCATAAGTCGAAAAAGTTATTATCTGACAAACCTTATCCTCTCCATATTTTTTAGTTACGTAATCAATAACTTCATTACGTCTTTCAATACAGAAATCTATATCAATATCAGGCATGGTAAATCGTTCGGGATTTAAAAATCTTTCAAACAACAGTTTATGATAAATCGGATCGATATCGGTTATTTCAAGAGCATAAGCAACAACAGAGCCTGCTGCGGAGCCTCTGCCCGGACCTACGGGAATATCGTGAGTTTTGGCAAAATGGATAAAATCCCATGTTATCAAAAAGTATGCAGGAAAACCCATTTGCTCAATAACCCCGAGTTCATATTTTGCACGGTCATAAATCTCTTTCGGAACATCTTCACCGTATCTCTTTTTTAACCCGTCCATAACCAGACGATTTAAATACGTTTCTGTAGTATAGCCTTTCGGCACCTCATAATGCGGTAGAGGTGCATTGTGAAGTTCAATTGTAAGATTGCATTTTTCGGCAATGTCCTCAGTGTTTTTCACACATTCTTCAAACATACCGGCATCCATCCATTTGAATGCATCTCTCATCTCGTCTTTTGTTTTGATATAGAATTCATTATTTGCAAAATGAAATCTGTCAGGCTCATCTTTATTAGAATTAGTTTGAAGGCACAAAAGAGTGTCATGCATATCCGCATCATCTCTTTTAAGATAGTGGGAATCATTTGTTATGACCATTTTTATACCGAGTTCACGGGCAATATTTATAAGTTCCGGATTAGTTCGTTTTTGCTCATCAAGACCGTGATCCTGCAATTCTATATAGTAATCCTCGCCGAACAAATCGTGATATTTTTTTGCAGTTTCCAGCGCATTTTTTTTATCATTCTTTATCAGATATTGAAGGACTTCTCCGCCCAGACATGCAGAACAACATATCAAACCTTCGTGATGTTCTTTGATAAGCTCAAAATTAATACGGGGCTTGTAATAATAGCCCTCGCACCAGGCAGTCGAAACCAGCTTTATGAGATTAAAATATCCTTTTGAATTTTTAGCGATAAGTATAAGATGATAAAGTGGATTATCGTGTTGATTTTTTTCGTGAATATCACCGCTGTGAACATAAAATTCGCATCCTATAAGTGGTTTTATGCCATTTTCTTTAGCAATTTCATAAAATTCAATGGCAGAATACATTACACCGTGATCGGTTACAGCTATTGCAGGCATGTCATGTTCTTTTGCAAAATTAACTAAATCTTTTACCCTTATAGCCCCGTCCAGCAATGAATATTCTGTGTGAATGTGTAGTGGAACAAATTTCGACATATTAATTAAATTATCACATAACTTAAAACCGTTGTAAAGTCTGTTATTTATATTGAAGAAATCAGCTCTGCTCTTGATATGGTTATCTGTTGAGAAGTCGAAAGATTTTTTACTGAAACAGTGCCGGAAGATATCTCATCTTCACCGAGTATAACAGCATAATTTGCAATCTTTGATGCTTTTTCCATTTGTTTGGTGAATTTTTTGGAATTAAAATCGAAATCAACGGATTTATTATTCTCACGAAGATATTTAACAAGTTTCAATGTTTCTGCTTTATTATCTGAAACAATGTAAACATCAAGTTTTTCTGCATTTACCGGTTCCATAAGCGAATAAAGTCTTTCCATTCCCATGGCAAAACCTATTGCAGGAGTATCCTCTCCTCCGAGATTTTTCACAAGGCTGTCATAGCGTCCTCCGCCACATACGGCATTTTGTGAACCTAAATTGTTTGATTTTATCTCAAATACTGTTCTGTTATAATAATCCAAACCGCGTACAAGCAGTTTATTTACAGAATATTTTATATCCAGTGCCGCTAAATATTGCTTTAAAAGTTCAAAGTGTTCACGACATTCATCGCATATAAAATCCCCTTGAATAACCTCTTTAATCTCAGGTTTATCAAAGATTTCCTTACAGCTGCCGACCTTGCAATCCAATAATCTTAACGGATTTTTCTCATAACGTTTTTGACAATCTTCGCACAAAAGATTAAAATGCGGTTTTAGGACAGTTTTTAGCTTGTTTTTAAATTCTTCTCTGCACTCCGGACATCCGAGTGAATTTATTTCAACTTCCAAATCGTTAAGTCCTAAAGAGTTAAGATAAGCAGCCGCAAGCTGAATAACTTCCGCATCAGCAGACGGGTCTTTGATACCGAACATCTCAACCCCGACCTGATGAAACTGCCTTTGCCTGCCCGCCTGCGGACGCTCATAACGAAACATCGGTCCTTTGTACCATAATTTAACAGGAGCAGAAAGCCGGTGCATTCCATTTTCAATGAACGCCCTTACAACACCTGCCGTATTTTCAGGTCTAAGGGTAAGACTCCGTTCACTTTTTTCAAAAGTATACATCTCTTTGTTGACTATGTCGGTTGTATCACCGACACCTCTTGAAAATAACTCCGTTGCCTCAAACACCGGAGTTCTGATTTCATTATAACCGGCATTAGAAAATATTTTACGGGCGTTTTCTTCCATCTTATGCCACAGCGGCATTTCATCAGGAAGAATATCCTTTGTTCCCTTTTGTACCTTAATTATATTAGCCATAACAAGCTAAGTATATAATAAACAGTTTTAAATATCCAGAAATCAAAAAGCAAATTACCTTAATTATGAAAACAGTTTGAATGTTCTTTCAACATTATCTTTTGCAACTGTTTTTAAAGTTTCAATCTCCTGTTTTATTGCTTCACGTTCATTTTCAATAGAAGCCAGATCTGTATCATATTTTGAGTCTTTCCTGTCAATTCTTTTCATATCAGCTTCATATTTAGCCTCTGCTTTTTTTAACCCGCTCTCGTCGGAAACTTCCCGCAAATTGGTATCTGTTGCAACACTGACCTGATATAACTCACCGCTTTCGCTATCTTCTTTATAAATGTATATATAACCCGCATTGATCATTTCAGCTAACCATTCAACATCATTTTCATGTCCGTTGACACTGCTTTGTGAAGTATCATCAGTCACAATGTAGCCGAGAGATGTTATCTCATCAAATAATGCTTCTGCCTCCAGTGCTTCATCGCTTGTGTTTTTATACGTTACAGATGGTGTGCTGCAGGAAGAACCTATACTTGATGTTGTTGTTGTGCCGGCATCAGACATAGAATTTATTTCAGAAGAAGTCGCTGTCGTAACATAATCCGAACGTATATTTCCGTCTGTGTATAAATAAATTTGCTCACCTGATGTTGAAGAAACAACATAACAATTTTCTATAGATGAAGCCGGTTTTGTATCGCCTGAGAAAAGTCCTGCATCAGTAGCATCAGTACTTACAGAACCTGAAGCCCAGGAGTTAGAAATGACGGCAGTTGAAGTATCAGCATTAAATCCGACAAAGCCGCCTATATTATTTTCACCGGATGCATCTCCGGTTGCATAACAATTAGTTATAGTTCCCCAGTTTCCTCCGACAAAACCTCCAATACTATCCTGAAGATTATTTGCATCATAAACACTTTGAAATTCAGTAGTTACTCCGATTGCATTACCTGTTGCATAACAGTTGGAGATAGTGGAAGTTTCACCGTTTGAGCCGATAAATCCGCCAATTTGAGTCGGACCGGATACATCACCTGTTGCATAACATGATGAAACAACCGACTGATAAGCACCTCCAATCAACCCGCCGGCTCTTGCAGATGAAACACTCACATTAGAACTTGAATCGGAATTAGTAATCTCACAATTTGAAACACAACCTGCAAGACCTCCGGCATAAGTCAAAGCAGAAACCGTACCGGAAGAAGAACAGTTATCAATAGTACAATTCGATACATATCCGGCAAATCCGCCGGCAAAACCGTCTGAGGTTATAGTATTGGTTGATGAATTATAACTCCCTGATGCCGATACATTACTGCTTGAAGAACAATTTGTAATTGTACAGCCTATAGCACAACCAATAGCACCGCCAACATAGCTTTGACCGGACACGCTGCTTGAAACTACACAATTAGAAACTGTTGTGTCGTATGCACAACCGATTAATGCTCCGGCATCCTCGCCGGTTGATGAGATAATCGCATTTTCAATAATAACATTTGTAATTGTTGCACCATCCGTGCAGCCGAACAATCCTGAACCATTATTTTCAGTACTTATTGTATAGTTAGAAATAGTATGTCCGTTACCGTCAAAAGTACCGGTAAACGGATTTGAATAAGAGCCGATAGGTGTCCATTCCGCACCGCCTAAATCGATATCTGCCATAAGAATATAGTTACCGTCTAAATCTATATTCATTAATTGTTCAGCGGTATAAATCGGAATATAACCTTCAGGGGCACCGCTTTCACCTGTCTGAAGGTAAACAAAATAATCTTTATTGCCGGCAGCGGTGGTAAAATTATCGGCTGTTGCCCGTGTAACACGAACAGGCTCTTGAATTTTCAATATGTAACCGTTATCAATCATGCTTGCATAAGTTGCATCAACATAATCAAGGCTGCCGTCTGTACCTATCGTCTGATACTGGATTTTAGTTGCATCAAGTGCATTTAAATATGTTTCATACACACGTGCGGACTCATTAGCCATTTGAAGTTTTTGTGCTTCAAGCCGGGCTGCTTTATATTCTATATCATGCATTCTGCCTGTTAAGGTAAGTAATCTTGCCTGTGATGACGATAAACCCACGAATTTTCCTTTAATTAAAGTAATTTATATAAATATTCCGATATATAGATATACGGACAAAACTTCACATACTTTAAGTTTAAAGCTGATTTTGTTTACAAAATTTAACAATTGTATTGCGGTTGGATATTTATGCATATTTTTTAATTTTTCCGTAAACTCGTTGCTTAAGATAAAAAACTTTATGATAGAATTAAGTAAAAAGGGGGAAACCTTTGAGAGAAGTACTAACGGCAAAAGAGGCGATAAGGCTTATAGATGACGGTTCGACCATAATGATTGGCGGGTTTTTGAGCTGCGGCGCTCCGGATATATTGATTGATGAACTTGTCAGACAAAACAAAAAAGATTTGACAGTAATATCAAATGATACATCCTTTCCCGATGCCGACAAAGGTAAACTTATTGTAAACAAACAGGTCAAAAAGATTATCACCTCTCACATAGGAACGAACCCCGAAACCGGAAAACAGATGTATACGGGTGAATTAGATGTGGAACTTGTGCCAATGGGCACATTGATTGAGCGGATACGTGCAAAAGGAGCAGGACTTGGCGGAGTACTAACCCCGACCGGGGTCGGAACCGTTATTGAGGACGGCAAAAGAACAATGGAAATTGACGGCAAAAAGTTTATTTATGAAAAACCAATAAGTGCGGATTTTTCATTAATTTACGGAACAAGGGTTGACAAACATGGTAATGTGAGTTATTTTGGTACAACAAGGAACTTGAATACAATCATGGCAACCGCAGCGGAAACAGTAATTGTTCAAGCCGATGAAATGGTGGACTGTATCGACCCGAATGAAGTTATTATCCCCGGGCTTTTTATCGACTATGTCGTAGTAAAGGAGCAAGGGTAAAAAGGAAAACTAAAAATGACAATGCTTGAAACAAAACCGGCAAAAAAATCAGCAACTAAAACAACAAGTTCATTTGTGCAAAACCCTATAAAAAACGTACAAAAAGAATTAACAAAAGAACAGATACACTCAATTATCGCAAAGCGTGCGGCAAAAGAGTTCAAAGCGGGTGATATTGTAACTCTCGGCATTGGTTTGCCGACACTTGTTGCGGACTACGTTCCGCAGGAATTGAATGTTGTATTCCAATCGGAGAACGGTTTGTTAGGTTTGGGCAAAAGCCAATCCGGAGATAATATAGACCCCCGAATAATAAATGCAGGCGGGGGATATGTAGAGGCGAATATTGGTGCTTGTTTTTATGATTCTCCTATGGCATTCACGATGATGCGCGGAGGTCATATTGATGCGACTGTTCTGGGTGCCCTGCAGGTTGATGAGGACGGAAGCCTTGCAAACTGGATGATACCGAATAAATTTGTTCCTGGTATGGGTGGGGCTATGGATCTTGTTGTCGGTGCAAAACACGTTGTTGTCGTAATGGAACATCTGTCTAAAGGACAAATTAAAATAGTTAAAAAATGTGATTTACCGCTGACTGCATATAAAGAGGTTAATCTTATTATTACGGAAAGATGTGCCATGAAAGTGACCGAAAACGGTTTACTGCTTACCGAGATTAATCCTATGTTCACGGTTCAGGATATCAAAGACACTGTCAGTGCCGATTTTACCGTCAGTGATGAACTTAAATATATGGAAATTTAGATTATAT